>LVAZ01000658.1 GCA_001603055.1 Victivallales bacterium Lenti_02 | reverse complement strand
GCGCCGCCCTCTTCGACTTCACCGCCAAGGACGGCATCCGCCACACCGGCTGGCGCGTGTCCGCGGCCGACGCGCCCCGCCTCCAGGCGGCCTTCGCCGCCGTGCCCTGCCTCTACATCGCGGACGGCCATCACCGCGCGGCCAGCGCCAGCCGCACCCGCGCCACTCTCCGCGCCGCCAATCCGAACCATACCGGCAACGAGGAGTACAACCGCTTCCTCGCCGTCATCTTCCCCGCCAGCCAGCTCCGCATCCTGCCCTACAACCGGATCGTCTTCGATCTCGGCGGCCTGACTCCCGCCAGGCTCCGGGAAGGTCTCGCCGCCCATTTCACCGTGACTTCCGCCGACTCCCCCAGCCCCGAGCGGCCCGGCGTGGTCCACATGTATCTCGAAAAACGCTGGTGGCGGCTGGTCTATAAAGGCGACCCCGCCTCGCTGCCGCCGGTGGACGGGCTGGACGTGAGCCTGCTCCAGGCCCTCGTCCTCGGCCCGCTGCTCGGCATCGACGACCCCCGCGTCAGCAAGCGCATCGATTTCGTGGGCGGCATCCGCGGCACCGCCGAACTCGAGAAGCGGGTGGACTCGGGCGAGGCCGCCGTCGCCTTCTCCATGTATCCCACCACCCTCGACCAGCTCATGGCCATCGCCGACGCCAACGAGATCATGCCCCCCAAGTCCACCTGGTTCGAACCGAAACTGCGGGACGGCCTCTTCGTCCACGACATCTGATCCATGCCCGAACTCCCCGAAGTCGAAACCGTCCGCCGCGCCCTGGCCCTCCATCTGCCGGGGGCACGGCTGGCCGGGGTCGAACTGCGCATCGACCGGCTCCGGAACCAGTTGCGGAGCGAGGAACTGGCGACCCGCTGCGTCGGGCAGACCATCCGGGCGGTCCGCCGCCGGGCCAAATACCTGCTGGTGGACTTCGCCGACGGCGGCGGGATGATTCTCCATCTGGGCATGACCGGTTCCCTGCGGGTGGACCCGGCGGGCGCGGAACCGCTGCCCCACGACCGGATTTGCTGGCCGCTGGCGGACGGGCGGGTCTGGCGGTTCAACGACCCCCGCCGCTTCGGCACGGTCGAGGTCTTCGCCGATCTGGCGGCGGCGGAGCCGCTTCGTTTCGCCGCCCTCGGCCCCGAACCCCTGGGCGAAACCTTCACTGCCGACTACCTGCACGGGGCGCTACAGGGCCGCAGCGCCTCGGTGAAATCGCTCATCATGGACCAGCGCGTCGTGGTGGGCGTGGGCAACATCTACGCCAGCGAATCCCTTTTCCGGGCGGGCATCCTGCCGACCCGCCAGGGCGGTCGGGTGGGCCGCGCCGCCTGTGCCCGGCTGGTCGCCGAAATCCGCGCCGTCCTCGCGGAGGCCATCGACTGCGGCGGCACCACCATCAGCGACTTCCGCGCGCCGGACGGCAGCGAGGGCCGCTTCACGATCCGGCTCGAAGCCTATGGCCGGGAAGGGAAAAGCTGTGTCCGTTGCGGCGAGGGGCATCCCATCCGTCGCCGGGTCGTGGCCGGGCGCTCGACCTTCTACTGCCCCCGCTGCCAGCACTGACCTCAAAAACGGCGGGTCAGAGCTGGAATTCGTCGCCGTCGCGGGCGATGTGGGTGGGAAAGGGATGGCTGGCGAAGGCGGCGGCCAGTTCGGACTCGTGCCCGCCGTCCCAGCGGGGGCCGATATGGGTGAGGACCAGACGGCGGAGCGGGGCGGGGGAGATGGCCGCGACAATGGCGGCGAGGGGGGCGTGGGTGGCTTCGGACAGGCAGAGGTCCACGTCGGGAACCCCCTCGGGCAGGGCCGGGAAGTCGTGGAAG
>LVAZ01000199.1 GCA_001603055.1 Victivallales bacterium Lenti_02 | reverse complement strand
TCCCGTCCACGATCTCCACCAGACAGCCGGGGTCGCGGAAAATGGCGGTGCCGACGCCGACGGCGTCCGCGCCCGCGATCATCATCTCGATGGCGTCCGCCGCCGTGCTCACCCCGCCCATGCCGATGATCGGCACCTTCACCGCCTGCCGGACCTCGTAGACCATGCGGACGGCGATGGGTTTGATGGCCGGGCCGCTGAGGCCGCCGGTGAGATTGGCGATCTTTGGCCGGCGGGTCTCGATGTCGATGGCCATGGCCGGGATGGTGTTGATGAGCGAAATCATGTCGCTGCCCGCATCCACCACGCAGCGGGCGAAATCCGCCACCCGGGTCACGTTCGGGCTGAGTTTGGTAATCAACGGGAGGGTGGTGGTCGCGCGCACCGCGCCGACCACGCGGGCGGCCATCTCCAGGTCCGTCCCGAAGGCGATGCCGCCCTCCTTGATGTTCGGACAGGAGATGTTGATCTCCAGCGCGGCGATGCCGTCGCGCTCCTCGTCCAGCCGCCGGGCCACCTCGACATAGTCCTCCAGCTTCTTGCCCCAGATGTTCACGAACACCGCCGTGTCCACCGTGCGCAGCCAGGGGAGATAGTCGGGATGGTGGATGAACTTCTCGATCCCCGGCCCCTGCAACCCGATGGCGTTCAGCATGCCGCCGAAGACCTCCGCCGTGCGCGGCGTGGGATTGCCGTGCGAGGCGAAGGGCGCCACCCCCTTCACCGTGATCGCCCCCAGTCGCTCGAAGGGGACCAGATCGGCATACTCGATGCCGTAGCCGAAGGTGCCCGAGGCGGTCACCACCGGATTGCGCAGCGTGAGGGAACCGAGTTTCACCGTCAGATCGGCCATGGCGTGTCCTGGAAAAAGGCTGGGGAAAACGACCGGCCGGAACCGAGGGCCGGTCAGGCAAAAATACCCGCGCCGCCGGAAAAAGCGAGAGTCGAAGCCAGGGAAATAGCCCCCAAGCGCCGCCCGCATCCCCCCGTCCCCTGCCGCCGATGGCGATGGCGATGGCGATGGCGTGCCCCCCTGGTTCCATTGCGTCCATTGCGTCCATAATCGTCCATCTCCCGGCCCGACAACACCCAGAGCGCGAGGACACGGTCGCTGGTATGTTCTCCCGAATGTTGTCCTTAGTTCCAGCTCTGCGAATGGACAGCGAAGCGGTGCAGGCTTGTCGTCGCGTAGCCCTTCCAGCGGCGGGATTTCCGCAGGTGGCGACTTGACGGGAGCGGGTTGCGGGGTAGCCTACGGGGTTGCCGCCCATCCCGAGAGAGTCCAACCGGATGCGCGGCAGGTGGTGGCGGGGCCTGGAAGACCGTATTCTCCGGACGCGGGCCTGCTGCCGCACCCGACCCTCACGCAGCCGCCCATGCCTAGGAGTACCTCTATGCGCTCTTCCCTGTTCTTCGCAGTCGCGCTTCTGACGGTCTCGGCGGGGAGTGCGCTCCGGGGGGCGGACCGCTCCGCGGCCGTGGCCCATTGGACCTTTGACGGCGATCTCCGCGACCAGTCGGGCTGGGGCCATGACCTGGCGGAGAAGGATGTGCGCTTCGTCCCCGGCCGCGACGGCCAGGCGATCCAGTTCGGGAGTGAATATGTCACGGTGTCGAGCGACCCGGAGTTCGAGCTGGCGCCGGGACTGCGCATCGAATGCTGGGTCAAGTTCTCCGAACAACCCACGGGGTACCACCATATTGTCCGCAAGGATCGCGAGTACATGCTCCGCGTGGACCCGCCTTCGGAAAGTGGGCAGTTCGCTTTCTTCACCTATCAGAACGGGTCCTGGGAACCGCGCGTCAACTGCGGCGGCGCGGTGAAGCCGAACGTCTGGTACCACGTGGTCGCCGAGTGGAACGGGAAGGAGGCCGTGCTGACGGTCGATGGCGAGCGGGCCAGCGTGCCGCGCTCCGGCCCGGCCATTCCCACGACCTATCCTCTGGAATTCGGCGCGCTCAACGGGATGATCGACGAACTCCGCATCGACAACCCGGTGATGCGGAATCCCCGCGCCGGAAACGCTGCCATGGTGGTGGCGGACTGGCCGTTCGACGGCACGCTCGAAGACCGCTCCGGTCGCGGCCACGCCGTCGCGCTGGCGGAGGCGCGTTTCGTTCCCGGACACGAGGGGCAGGCACTGCGCCTCGGTGCCGAGCCGGGCCTGGTCCCGAGCACGCCGCACCTCACCGTGGCACCGGGCCTGCGCATCGACGGCTGGGTCTATCTGGACGAGGCATCGCCGGATCACCGGCCCATCGTCGTCAAGGAAGGCGAGTATCTGCTCCGCGTCGATTCGCAGGCGGAGGGCGGCCAATTCACCTTCTTCGTGAAGCAGAACGGGAAATGGGACCCCAGAGTGCGGTCCCGCGAACCGGCGAAGACCGGCGTCTGGTACCATCTCGTCGCGCAGTGGGATGGCGTCGATGCGGTGCTGGAAGTGAATGGCGAGAAGAACCGCGTGCGCCGGACGGGGGCGACCAGCCCCGGCGACGAGCCGGTCAGCATTGGCTCGCCCGGTCTGCTGATCGACGTCCTCCGCATCGAGAACCGCACGGCCTTGGCCATGCATGAACTCCAGGCCATGATCGCCGCCGTCCCTGCCGACGGACGCACCGGCCTGGATCACTTCGGGAAGGGGGCAGGCTGGCCCGGCTGGGTGGGAACGAGCGGCGCGAACGTGTCCCCGGCGGGCGACCTCCTCGAAGCCGCCCTCGCCGACTCCGACGCCATGATCGTGAATCCCGCCCTCGATCTCGACCTGACCGAGCGGAAATTTGTCTGCTGCGACATCTCCTGCACCACGGCGCGCACCGCCAGCCTGACCTTCATCACCGACGCCGGCTACGGAACCGTGCCCGTCCCCATCTGGCCCGGACCGCGGACCGCAGTGGTCGATCTTGCCGCCGTGCCGAACTGGCAGGGCAAGCTGAAATTGCTGGCATTCTCGGTGCCCGGCCTGCGCTCCCATGACGTGCAGGTGGAGAACCTCTGGGTGGCCGCCCAGCCGGTGGGCAAGCCCTTCCTGCAAGTCCGGAACGTGGCCCAGGACCGGGGCATCCTGCGGATCGGCCAGCCGGAGAAGATCATCGCCGTCGTCCACAACTTGGGCATGGAGGCGAACGAAGTCGTTGTCCGTCTCGACTTGCCGCCGGGCGTCAGGAGCATCGATGGCACCGACCGTGAACTGGGAGTCATGCCGACCGGCGCGCTCCAGACGGCGGAATGGACCGTCGAGGCCGAGGCCGAGACCGGCGGCTGGAGTACAGTCGTGGCGATGGCCAAGGACGCCGCGCCGTCGACGCAGCGCCATCGGTTGACCTTCCGGGCTCCCGAGGAGGCGCCTTGGACCCTGAAAGTCCTTCCCGTGGCCCAGGCCGGGGCGGTCGCATACTACGTGGACAGCATGGCTGGCGACAATGCCAATTCCGGCCTGTCGCCGGAGTCGCCCTGGCGGGATTTCACCCACATCAACGGCAAGACCCTCGGCCCCGGCGAGAAGCTCCTCATCCGGCGCGGCAGCGTCATCAATCAGGAACTGCAAATCTTCGCCCGGGGCACCGCCGACAACTGGGTGGAGATCGGCCCCTATGGCACCGGTGCCCGCCCGATCATCGCCCGGAACTGGGACATCCAGGACCGCTGCGCCCTCATTCTGGACCCGGACTACCTGTGGATTCACGGTCTGATGGTCACCCGGGCGGGGAAGGGACTGATTGTCCGCTACACCAAGTCGGGCCATGCCGGGCTGCTCATCGAGGACTGCCTCGCCGCCCACATCGAGGGGCTCTATCTCCCCGACAACCACGGCATTCCGGAGTGGAACGGCAAACGGGGCGCGCCGGGCGACGAGTGCCGGTCCCCCGGCTTTGCCGTCGTCGGCGGTGCCGCCCGGGACATCACCATCCGCGACTGCGAAATGTACCATGTGTCCCAGGGTTTCTACGTGTCCCAGTTCGGCGAGCCGACGGTGCTGGACCGGGTCTTGGTCCGCGACTGCTACGCGCACAACACCTCCCCCCATCCCGTCCTGGTCGGCGGCACTCTGGTCCAGAACAGCATCTTCGACGCCTCCGGCGGCCACGCCAGCCGGGGCACCATGGGCATCATGCTCGGCGGACCGCGCGGGCTGACCTTCCGCAACTGCATCTTCCGCAACATGCCGGACTCGGGAAGCCACGATCAGGGAGGAGTGGACTTCGAGGCCGGCGGCGACGGCTGCCTGATCGACCGCTGCACCTTCGAGAACAACGCCGGGGCGGGCATCGAGGTGCTCGGCCTCAAGTCCCCGCAATGCCGGAACATCGAAATCCGCCACTCGCGCTTCATCCGGAACAACTGGGTGAAGAAAAGCCACGGCCCGGCCGAGGTCTACGTCTGGGGCCGGGGCGAAAAATCCGACCCCGGAATCTGCTGCAGCACGGGGACGGTCCACAGCAATGGCTATGTCCTCCTGCCCGGCGTCGAGTTCTTCATGAACGACGCGCCCCATCTGACCTGGTGGACGCTGCGGGACAATGTCCAGTACGCGACCCCCGAGGAACTGCGCCAGGCCATGCCGCACAACGACCCGCCCGTGGTGGAGGCAGGTCCCGACCTCTGCACCAGCGGCACCACGGCGCAACTGGCCGGCACGGTCAGCGACGACGGTCGCCCCGTCGGCGGCAAGCTCGCGGTGCGCTGGGAACTCCTCGAAGGCCCCGGCACCGTGACCTTCGCGGACGCGACCTCCCCCACCACTGCGGCGACATTCTCCCAGCACGGCGACTACCTGCTGCGCTTGGTGGCCGACGACGGCGAACTCTGGTTCAGCGACCGGCTCAACGTCCACGTATTGCCCGAAGGCTCGCGCGTGGCCCAAGCCTGGGAATTCAGCCGGCAGCTCGACAAGCAGGGCTGGACCGACGCGAACCTCGGCACCCGCGAACGCAAGGTGGGGAGCGAGTCCTACCAAGTGGCCAAACCGGTCAAGCATGTCTCCGGCGGCTACTACATCGTCGCCATCGAGGACAGCGCCGACGCCTACCTGCTCTCCCCCGCCGGCCTGGACCTTGACCTCGACACGCACCGGACCATTGCCATCCGCTTCCAGAACCACACCCCGGCAACCCAGATGCGCTTCGCCTTCACCACCAAAACCGCCGCCGACTGGAACGAGGCCAACCGCAAAACCTTCGCCGTGACCCCCAACGACAACGGTCCCCGGACCTACCTCGTCGATCTCTCGTCCGTCCCCGGCTGGTCGGGCAAGCTCGACCAACTGCGCCTCGATCTCGCCACCGGAACGCCCCTCACCGGCACCTGCCGCATCGACTACATCCGCCTCGACAACGTGCCCCCGAACCCGTAAACCGAAACCGCAGGAAACCATGTCGACCCGCTGCGGAAAAACCCGTCCCTGGTTCCCGAATATGACAAACACTTCAGGACTCCCTGAAATGGAAGCCGGAAAGGTGCGAACAAACGGACTGAGGACTCGTATGGGATGGAGAAAAGCCAGGAAGTGGATAACTTTCTCTTTCCTTCTTGCCCTTGCTCTTTTTGGTTGGTTTTTCTACAGGATCATGGCTTCTGCTATGCAATCTGAGTCGAGTCCTCATGTGATGAAGATGGTAACCCTTGCCATGTACCTATATGCTGAGGACAACTCAGGGTGGTTTCCTGATGCGAATGGTATCGCAGGGCTTCGAAAGTTGTTGCAGCATGGCGAGATCACACCTTCTCAGATCACCTGCTCGCCGGAATTCCCAGTAGCATCAACGGATGCCGAAGTGGATGAGGCCAACACCTCCTATATATATCTCGGGGGGCACGGTATTGAGAGTCCGCCACACACCATCGTTCTGATTGAAAAACCATCCATTTCCCTACGGCATGGACGAATCATGGTTGGGCTGGCAGATGGCCGGATTGCTAATCTGGCAGACATCACCAAACAGAAATAACGTCAAAAAAACCGCCCGGTTTTTTGCAAAAGAAATGTGTTCAACATGAAAACCAAACTCCAAATCGCTGTCATTTTTGCAATTAGTTTTCTCTGCGGGTGCATGGTAACCGCATGGAGCGGATGGCAACTATACTTCTGGATGCTAAGCAAGGAAGTCTGGGTACGGCCTTGCCGGGATGTCGACATAAACATCCATAGGATCCAGAAACTGAAAGACGGCCAGGTCGCCGAGGTCATTGAGATGCTTGAAATGGATGTCGATTTCGGTTTGATTATGCTGTCTGGATATGCCGGGGACGGAGGCGACCAAACGCGTCGGATGGTGGCAGACTCACTGCAACGCGCCCGCGACCACCGCAAACAGAATCCCCGTGTCATCACGGAACCCACGATTCGGGCCGCAGTCGATGGTGTACTGGCGAAATAGCGTACAACACAGGGGAGAGGGACAGATTTTTTGTGGTCGGCTACAAGTAGCCAGTCCCTGGGTTTCCAATCCCGATGACGATGCGGTTGGCGCAACGGTAGGGGCGGGGCTTGCCCCCGCCCGGCCTCTCGCCCGACCAAACGGGCCGCCTGCTTGGAGTTGAAGAGCCGGAGGATGGACGATCTGGACAATATGGACAGAATGGACGGGGAAAAGCGGGGGCGGATTCTCGCATTCCGCGCCGGAGACCATGCCAACCCTTCGCGTGGAGAGGTCGCGTCCTCGCGACCACCCGTCCCACGCCATGCCCACCTTGGCGGGTTGGCCGGGGCGCTCCCGGCGCTGCGCGCCGTGCGGCGGAGGGCCGCCGCTTCTCCAGGCGCTTGGATGGACGGAATGGACGGGGAAACCGGGGCGGAACATCCGTTTTGGCCGTCAGCCAGTGTCGGTCCAGCCGACACGATACCCGCCAGTGATTCAGCAACGGAGCAACGGATCACGCGGCTCGGGGGCGCAATCTTCCCGGCCTGGGCGCGTCGGAGTGCGCCGGGGCCAAGTGCAGCAGGTAATGCTCGCATGGGATTTGCTCGAACAGGGTCAGGGGTCCGAGCCACGGCCGGCGGGCCTCCCAGGCCGCGACTTCGAGCGGTCCACGCGGAGGCCGCAGCGAGCCGTCGGCGGCCAGCTCGCGGAAGTCCAGGCGCCGGGTCCGCACGGCCGTTCCGTTGGCCCGCAGCACGTTCTGCACCCCGCTGACCGCCAGGCCGTACTTGGTGGCATTGCGCGCGAAATGGGTTCCCTCGGAGAGCACGTACGAACTCACGCCCAGGGCGTCAACCGCGTCGTAGATCCGGTCCAGGAACCGGAAGGTCTCGTGCAGGTCCGCGTCGGTGCTGGTCGGCAAGCCGAAGATCATCATGGCCAGGTTCGAGATTCCGGCCTCGGCGGAGGCGCGAATGACGCGTTCGACCGTGGCCGCGTTCGTTCCTTTGTTGATGAGATCGAGCAACCGTTGCGAGCCACTCTCCACACCCCAGCCGATCCATCGGCAACCGGCCGCCGACCAGGCGGCCAGCCGTTCGGGCGTGCATTCCTCCGTGGGGCGGGCCAGGACGTGGAATGCCAGGTCCAGGCCGTGTACCCGGAAGGCGTCGGTGATGACGTCCAGATCGGCGGCGGGAATGTACTCGTCGGCCGAGTAGATGTGGCGCACGCCGAAACGGGCGTACAGGTTCTCCACCTCCGCGACGAAGTCGGCGACAGGGCGTTTCCGGTGCCCGCCAAAGGAGGAGTTGTGCGTGCAGAAGCGGCATTTCCGCCAGGCGCAGCCCCGGCTGAAGAGCACGGGCAGGACGGGGGCCGGGCTGAAATAGTCAGCCAGCGGCAGCACGGAGAAATCCGGCGCCGGCAACAGTTTGAGCGAGAGCGTCGGCGGCGGGCTGTTCCGCACCAGACCGGCCGCACTGCGAAAGACGAGGCCCGGAACCTGCTCCTTCGGCACGCCCGAGCAGAGCGCCGCCACGGCCGCCTCGCCTTCGCCGCACACCACGCCGTCCACACTTGGACACGCGGCCAGCAGGTCTTCCACATGCAGGGCGGACATGGCCGCGCCGCCCAGCACCACGTTCGGGGCGGACGCGCCCCCGGAACGCTTCAGCGCCACGGCCAGAGCCGCCGCGAACGGGACCTGATCGAGGAACATCACCGAGATTCCGACCCATTCCGGGTCCGTGGCCAGGACACGGGCGGTGTGGGCAGCGAGCAGAGCGGCGAAATCCGGACTCGCCTCACCGGTTGCAAGGGAGTGCCGCGCGTCCGCGACGAGCGCGCGCATCCGCGCACGCAACGCGGACCATAGCCCCCGGTAGCCCAGAGTCTGTTCGGCGTCGTAGAAGTTTCCCTGTCGGCCCTGAACGAAGTCGACGAGCGCTCCCGCGCCGGGCGTGGCCCTGGCCACGTCGTGCCAGGTGGCGAGGTTCAGGTCGAGCGCCTCGACCGAAGCGGCGGGGACCATCTGGCGGACATAGGCCACCAACGACGCGATGCCCAAGGGGACATACGTGGGACTGGCACTGGGGGGAAACACCAAGGCTGTGCGCATGTGAACGTCATCCTGAGACTTGTGCAGAACGCCAGGCGAGGTCCACAGCATGCTGTAGAAACTTCGCTCTCCTGGATTTCCCGCGCCTGCCCGGCATGTCTAGGCCGGCGACGCAAGTCCCTCGCGGGCCCGTGGTGGCGTTGCTGGCGCTCAATATAATGCCATCAGGGGTGGTGGGTACGGTTTTTGGGGGTAAGGATGGGCGATATGGACGCAGAAAAACCGGGAC
>LVAZ01000198.1 GCA_001603055.1 Victivallales bacterium Lenti_02 | reverse complement strand
GAGTTCCCTCCAGAGCTGGCGGGGGGTGATGTCGCCGTCGCGGGAGTCGTAGAAGTTGGGGTGGTAGGGGTCCAGGAAGATGTGGTTGCGGTGGCCGTAGCGGCGGTAGGAGCGGCGGGGATCGTACTGGATGTGGTCGCTGGTCCATTCCTCGGCGAGGAAGGTGAGGAACTGGCCGGGATCGTGGTGGAGGCGGACCTGTTCGCCGTTGTGGGCCCACTGGGGCGGGTCGTAGTTGTAGCCGTGGTCGGTGATGGCGGTGAAATCGAGCATTTCGAGGTCGCGCTGGTTGGCGTAGACATCGTGCATAGGGGGATTGGTGCGGCGCTGGCAGACGGAGAGGTCGGAATGCTCGTGGAAATCGCCCCAGAAGAGGGTGAGCGGTCCATGCCCCGTGTCCGCCTGCTGGCGGGGGAGCCGGGCGCCGCTGGTCTGAATGCGCTGGCGGGGATGGAACTCGGTTGCCGGCATGGCCAGGGGGACGAGCCGGAGCGGTTGGGGCGGGGCCTCGAGTTCGGCCGCGACGACCTGGGCGTCGTAGAGCCAGTCGGGGTGGATGCCCATCTGCTCCCAGTGTTTGGGCAGATTGTCGCGCTGGATGGCGGCGACGCCCTGGCCCGCCTGGTCCCAGGCCATTTGGACGGGCCGCCAGCGGCCCTGGTCGGGCCAGAGATCGAGGGGGCCATGCCAGGTGTCGCCGGTGTAGCACCACGCCTGGGGCAGCCAGCCCTCGTGCAGGCCCAGCGAGCTGCGCACGGTGAGCCAGAGCCGTCCCTGCGGATCGAACTGAGGAACGGGGCGGAGCAGGAACTCGCGGCCGGTGGCCACCTTCTCGAACAGGCCCACGGGCATTTCCAGCCCCTGGGCACCGATCCGGGCGACGGCCACGCGCTGTTCGCGGACCCCGTTCACCGCATGGGCGGGGAAGGTCTGGGCCTGCCAGGCGAGCCAGACGTCCTCGCCGTTCCGGGCCAGGCGGGGATGGCGTTCGAGCTGGGCGGCGGCGGTCAAACGCTGTTCCGGCTGCCAGCGGCCGTTCCGGCACCAGGCTCCGAACAGGTTGCTGGCGTCGTCGCGGAAGGAGTCCCAGACTGCGAAAGCGTCGCCGTTGGGGAACAGGGTCACGTCGGGGTTGCAGGCCGGGAAATCGGGCGGGGAGACCGGGCCGGGCCGGCTGTTGCCGTCCGGGGTCAGGCGGCAGGCCCAGACGGCGCGGCGGGAATGGGGATTGGCTTCCCACACCAGCACGGCCTGGTTGCCGTTGCCGGCGAGGGCGGGCAGATGGTTGCAACTGGCCTCGGGCGCACCCATGAGCGGGGCTTTGCGGGCTTGCCCACCGTCGATCCAGACGGGCTGGAGTTGCCAGCGGTGGTCCTGTTCGACGGGATAGACGAGGAGGCAACCCCGTTCCGTTCCGGCCAGGGCGGGGCGGTCGACGCCGGTGCGGGCGCTTTCGTCGAGCATGGCGACCGGTTCGCGCTGGCCGTCGCGGATGCGCCAGACGCCGAGGCGGCGGGCACCCTGGTCGCGGATCAGGCTGGCCAGCCAGACGGTGCCTTCCCCGTCCCGCGCCAGGGCCGGGAAATCCTCGGCCTCGTAGGGTTCGTATGGCACGCGGACGGCGGGGGCGGCGGTGAGGGTGATCTCGTCCACCCAGACCTTGCCCGGCGCGGCCCCCCAACTGGAGGGGACGGCGAGTTGCAGGGTGCCCTTGGCCATGTCCCCGGTTTCGAAGCGGAAGGTGGGCTCGGCCCAGCCCTTGGGCACACTGTCGAGCCCCGCCACCCGGCGCCGCTCGCCGTTTTCCGGTTGCAGCCAGACGGCGCAGCGGGAACCCTGGTCCGAGCGCAGGCGGAGTTTCAATTCAAGAATGCGGTCGGCCACGTTTTCGAGGGGGATGAGGATTTGCCGGTGCTGATTGGGCTCGGTGACTTCGCCGAGGGCGCAGTGCCCGCCCCGCGCCGCAGCCAGGGCGACCACTTCGAGCCCTTGCAGTTCCGGGAGGGGATCGCCGGGCGCGAAACGGGTGTGGAACAGGATGGTGCGCGGCAGAATCCGGTTGGCCGGGGCGCTGCGGGCGAAGGAGGGCAGCAGCGCCATGCCCACGGCGGACGCGCCCAAACCGAGCACTTCGCGACGACGGAGCGGGAGGACTGGGCTGGAGGTGCGGCGGGGCATGCTGGAACCCTTTCCGGATGATCGATGACAGCGCTTACTTTGCCGCCAGTCGGCGCGGGTGCAAGATTCCGGTTGCTCGACCAGAACAGGGGGCATGGCGCGGTCGGCCAATTCCGGGCGTTACTGATCCGTTGTGCGGACAATGAGCGAATCCAGCCCGCCAATCGAGCCTCCGGTTCCCGAGCGTCGGCCTTCGCGGTTGCGGCGACGGGTGAAGCTGGTGCTCATTCTGTCCCTGATCCTGCTTCTGCTGGGCGCGGCGGGGGGCATGGTTCTCTGGCAGCAGATGTCCACCTGGAATGTGGCGATGACGCTCAGCGATTTGCTGAAGGAAAACCGCCAGTTGCAGGCGGCGCTGGCCCGGCTGACCGCCGAGGACCAGATCGGCTATGCCAAGGTGGTCCGCCAGGAGACGGTGGACGGGCGGCTGGTGACCACGGTCCGCTTCGCCGAGACGGCGCGGGACGACCAGCGGCGGCAGGTGCTGCGCCGGGAGTTCGACATTCCGGGCGACGTGGTGCATTTCGACGCTCTGGTCGTGCGCTTCCCGCCGCAGATGGTGCAGGACGGGGAGGCGCGGGCGCTGTATCTCTGGCGGCGCGTCTACGGCGAGACCATGGCGCCGGAGAGCGGTTTCCCCATCGTCGCCGAGGACGGGGAGCCGCCCCGCTATGCGGGCCTGCTGGACGAGCTGCCGCCGCCGCACCGGGCCATGTTCTGGGAGGCGGTCTGGAGTCTGGCGAACGATCCGCAGAAGCTGTCGGAGCATGGCATCCGGGCCGTCTACGGCAATGCGCTCTACACCCGGATGGTCCCCGGTTTGATTTACGTGTTCCGCATCGGCCCCACCGGCGATTTCTTCGTGGAAAGCGTTCCGGAACTCTGAGTTCCGTCGTCGGATTGCGATGGACAACGGGCGGGCAGCGTGTACGGTTTCCCCCGGCATCCACCGCAGGCGAATCGGGTTTGGTTCGGCAGGCTGTGGAGCATGGAGAGGAAACCGACATGAGACGACTGGCAGGCTGGACGACATTGGTCGCCGCGACGGCGATTGGCCAGGGAATCGTGCCCCTGACCCAGGGGCCGGGCGCGGACACCGAGGCGGCGTGGTCGCCGGACGGGCAGCGGATCGTGTTCCAGCGCGAGCGCGACGGCGAGGCCGACCTGATCGTGCTGGAACTGGCGACGGGGGAGGAACGGCCCCTGGTCGCGGGACCGGGGGACGCCCGCTATCCCTGTTGGTCGCCGGACGGGAGAGCTGTTGTTTACAGTTTCGGTCACATCACCACCACCGCGCACCAGGGGATTCCCAACGGCTACAATCTCTTTTCGGTTCCGGTCGGCGGCGGCGAGCCCCGGCGGTTGACGGCGAGACAGGTGCGCGACTATACGCCATGCTTCTCGACGGATGGCAAAAGCGTGTATTTCGCCACCACCCGTGAACTGGAGCAGAACGACGCAGCGCTCGCCGCCCTGGACCTGGGCACGAGTGAAGTTCGCCCCCTGGTTCGCTTTGCGGGCACCAACATGGGCGCGGTGTCGCCCACGGTCTCCCCGGACGGGCGTTTTTTCGCCTGCGCCGTCGAGCTGGGTCTGCGGGCCAACTGGCGGCTGGCGGTGGCCCGCTGCAACGAGCCGTCGAAGCGGGCGCTGGTGACGCCGCCCGAGTCGTCCATGTACGCGCCGCGCTGGTCGCCGGACGGCACCATGCTGGCCTGCACCGGCTATCGTCTCGGCGATCCGGGCTGGGGCATCTATCTGCTGCGTCTGGCCGACGGGGCCTTGGCGCGGCTGGACACGGGGCCGGGGAACGCACGCAGTCCCGCGTGGTCGCCGGACGGGCGTTCGCTGGTGTTCGAGGGCAACGGCGGCGGGAGCTACCGGCTCTATCGCCTGGCGGTGGGGGAACCGGCCTTCGGTCCCGTTCCCGAGACCTTGCAGGTGGAAGCCGCCACGCCCTTGCTGAAGCTGGATTTCGCGGCGGGCAGGGACGGTGCCGTTCCCGATGGGTCGGGGCGGGGCCATCCGGCGGCGGTCGAAGGTGTTCTGCCAGTGACCGAGGACGGGGCCATCCAGTGCGGCGAGGGTTTCGCGCAGGTCGCCGGGCACGAGGATTTCGCCTTTGGCCGGGGGGCCTTCTACGTCCGCGCCGAGATTTTTCTCGAACGCCATCCGAAGCGGCTGCAACTGGTGGTGGTGGGCGACTATCCCGAGCACCGGCTGGGGTGGCAGATATTCCTCAACGCGGAGGGGCGGGCCTGCTTCAATTCGCGCAGTCCCGCCGGGGATTTCGTGGGGGCGATGATGGAACAGCCTTTGCCGACGGGGCGTCGGGTGGTGCTGACCGGGGTGCGCGACGCGCAGGGCGATGTGGCCCTGCTGATGGATGGCGGAGACCTGGCCGTGGGGCAGGGGTCGGGGGCCACGATGGCCTATGGCGTGCCGACCCAGATTCGGATCGGCTCCCAATTCCACGGGGGGGATCGGTTTCTCGGGAAAATCCACCGTCTCGAAGTCGGGCGCGGCATTCCCGAGGAGCGGCGGCAGGGCATGTTGACGCTGGCGGAGGTGCTGGACCAATGAGAGCGTGGACAGGCATGGTGCTGATCGCGGGGCTGGCCTGGGGCCAGGAACGCTTCGAGGTGGCGGGCTGGGTCGATTCCTTCGACTTCGCCCGTTCCCGGGTGGACGGCGAACTTCATTACGACATCGAGACCGGCGAGGGCAGTCTGCGGATTCTCGCCCATGTGCTGGAGACGGGTACCAACACGGTGCTCTGGCGCAACTGCGGCGGGGCCACCATGCGCTACGACAGCCGCGAGGACAGCCATCATCAGGACGCGCCCAAGGACAAGCGCCGTCTCCCCGACAACCGGGAAATCTACGGCTGGCTCCGGTTCGGGGACATGCGGCCGGACGCGCTCCAGCATATCATCGGCGTCTGCCACGAGCGCGAGCTGCGGGGCGGGGTCCATTGGCCCTTCGAGGAGAACCACTGGTCGAGCTGGACCTACGGCGGCTGGAATCTGGACCATCCCCAATTCTGGGTGCGCGACGCGGGCGGCACACCCTGGTGCGGGCGGACGAGCGTCGCCTATCCCGAGGTGCTCGAACATAAGCTCCGTCTGCTGGACGAACTGATCGAGCGGGGCATGGACACCCTGTTCATTGACACTTGGCGCAGCGGCGGCTGGAGCCCGGCCTGGGAATACGTGCCGCCCGTGGTCGAAGCATGGCGCGCCAGGACCGGCCAGGAACCCCCGGCCAATCCGCGCGATCCGGCCTGGTGCCGCCATGTGGCCGGGTACACGACGGCCTTTTTCCGGGCGGTCCGCCAGCGGTTGGACGCCTCCGGACGGCCCATCCGGCTCTATGTGGGCGTGTCCCGTCCCGATCCGGAGCAGGAGGTGGACGATCCTCTCCTGCAGCGCGGCGTGGACTGGCGGGAACTGGTGCGCGAGGGAATCGTGGACACGCTGGTCGTCAACATCGCCAAGTGGGACGCCAAGCGGCCCTTCGCGAGCACTCAGGAATACTACGCGGCCATGCGCCGCGCGGTTCCTCGTCCCTGCCGCCTGCTCTGCCCGGTGCGGGCGTACGACTACGACGGCGGTGGCATGCCCTCCTACGCCAAGGCCACCGGGTTGAAGCAGCACGAAATCGCCGAGCGGCTGATCCGGCTGGCCTGGGACTGCGGTGCCGACGGGATCAGTCTGGAATGCGTGGATCACGACAACTACCGCCCCGAGACCCGGCGAGTCATGGCCGAATTGGTCCATGGTCCCTGCCGTCTCGTGCGGGAAAGGGAATGAACGATGGAATGGCAGCGAGCCGCGAATTACGAGGACATGAGCCGGACGGGGGCAGATTTCCTGTTCGCCGCGATCCGGCGGGGAAGCCAGGACGGCCGTCGGGTGAATCTGGGGCTGGCGACGGGCAACACCATGCTCGGGGTCTACCGGGAACTGGCGGCGCGGCTCAACCGCGAGCGGGTCGATCTGCGCCAGCTTCACACCTACAACCTGGACGAGTATGTGGGGCCGGACGGGGAGCCGGTGCCGGAGACCCATCCGCTGTCCTACCGCCGCTACATGCGGGAGAATCTCTTCTCCGCCCTCGATCCCGGCCTGGGCTTCGCCCCGGAGCAGGCCCATTTCCCGGACCCGGTCGAGCCGGAGCGGTTCGACCGCGAGCTGGAGGCGGCCGGGGGGCTTGATTTCCAGTTGCTGGGCATCGGGTTCAACGGCCACATCGCCTTCAACGAGCCCCTGTCGCCCGAGCTGATTTCCGTGGCCGGATTCGCGGCCCTGCCGTCGCGCGTGATCGCCCTGGCGGAATTGACCATCCAGACCAACTCCCGGCTCACCGCCGGGAACGACCTGGCCCTGGTGCCGCGCCAGGCGGTGACGATGGGGATGAAACCGATTCTGGCGGCGCGCGAAATCCTGCTGCTGGCCTGCTTCGCGGAGCAGCTCGACCCCCTGCGGCGCATCCGCGACGGCCGGCCGACTCCGACCCTGCCCGCCTCCTATCTGCTGGATCATCCGTGCTCCCGGATTGTCTTTACCGGCGACACCATCGGACTGGACACGCCATGAAACGTCTGTTGACGAATGCCCGGCTGATTTCGCCGGGAATGGATCTGCCCGGTGCCTCCTTGCTGATTGCGGGCGAGGCGATTGCCGCCGTATACCCGGCGGGGACGGCGCTGCCGACGGCGGACGAGGTGCATGATCTGGGCGGAAATCTGCTCATGCCCGGTTTCATCGACATCCACTGCCACGGGCGCGGTGGCGCGGATTTCTGCGACGGCACCCCCGAAGCCTTCGACACCATCGGCCGGGGCAAGCTGGCGGAGGGGGTGACCGGCTTTCTCGCCACCACCCTGACCGTCGGCATCGACCGGCTCGAGGCGACCTTCGCCGCCGCCGCCGAATACCGCCGCCGTCCCACGGGGGCGCGGCTGCTCGGCATTCATCTTGAAGGTCCGTTCTTCAACCCCGCCTGCGCCGGGGCGCAGAATCCCGCCTACCTGCGCGAGCCGGATTTGGCGCTGGTGGACCGACTCAACGCCATCTGCCCCATCCGCAAAGTCTCCTTTTCGCCGGAACTGCCCGGCGGGATCGAGTTCGCGCGGGAGCTGGTCGCGCGGGGCATCATGCCTTCGGGGGCGCACAGCGCCGCCGACTATGCCCAGTTCCTGGCCGCGCGCGAGGCCGGCATGACCCACCTCACCCATTTCTGCAACGTCATGACCCCGCTGCATCATCTGCGTTTCGGCATGGTGGGCGGCGGCCTCCGCTACGCGGATATCCTGGTGGAGATCATCGCCGACGGCATCCACCTCTGCCCCGAGATGATCGAGCTGATTTTCCAGGTGAAGCCCACCGACAGCATCATGCTGATCACCGACGCCATGCGGGGCGCCGCCATGCCCGACGGCGACTTCGACCTCGGCGGCCTGCCGGTCCGGGTGGTCAACGGCAAGGCCCAGCTCGCGGACGGCACGGTGGCGGGCAGCACTCTGCAATTCCACCGGGCCTTGCGCCGGGTAAGCGAACTAACCGGCCTGCCTCTCGCCGAACTGGCGAAAACCGTCGCCTGGAACCAGGCCCGGTCCCTGAACCTCGGTCCCCTGGGCCGTCTCGAACCGGGCTGCCCGGCCGACGCCGTCGTCCTGAACGGCGATTTCGAGCCGGTGCAGGTGTGGCTGGGAGGTGTGCCGCAAACCGGCCATTGAAGCAAGGCGATGTGCGGTATTTCCTTCCGGCAGTTGCATTTTGGGGCGACTCGGTACAATTTGTGAATAAAGGGTGAAAGGGGGAGAATTATTCCATCCCAACGTCGGGGGGTCTTGCCATGCGCCAAGCGAAAAACGGGGTTCGGGGGTTCACGCTCATTGAACTGCTGGTGGTCATCGCGATCATCGCCATTCTGGCTTCGATGCTCTTGCCGGCCCTGGCGCAGGCGCGGGAGAAGGCCCGGCAGGCAAGCTGTGTCTCGAACACCAAGCAACTGGTCCTCGGCTGCTTCATGTATGCGGGGGACAACAACGATGTCATGCCGGGAGGGCGTCCCTACTATGCCGCCTGCGCCGACGACAGCGTGGCCTTCTGGCAGCACTTCATGATCGCGTATGTCACGGACAAGAATACGTTCCTCTGTCCCAGCCAGACCACCAAGGGCAACACCAACTGCGCCAAATACACCCCCTGGGCGCGGAATCTGGCGACCGGCACCAACTATGGCATCAACTGCCGCGGCTGGGAAACGAACGGCGGGCGCCCCATGTCGATGATCAAGATGCCCTCCAAGGCCTTCTACATCCTGGACAGCAACAATGCGGGTGGCGGCTGGTGGCGGGGTATCCGCGAAGCGCGGAACAACTGTGCCGCCGACCAGTATTACCGGGCCACCCACAATGGCGCCCTGAACATCGCGTTCGGCGATGGCCATTGCGAGTCCCACAAGATCGAGCGCGTCTTCGCCTATACCTATGCCACCTATTCCACGGTGCTGCCCTGGTACGCCCCCGCCACCACGGTGGAGCCGGGCTGGTAGGCGAAGGGAATCCGCACAGGAGGACAATTCCATGCTCAAGGACACAACCAGAAGCCGGAATTTCACGCTCATCGAGTTGCTGGTGGTCATCGCCATCATCGCCATCCTTGCCTCCATGCTTCTGCCGGCCCTGGCGCAGGCGCGGGAAAAGGCCCGTTCCGCCTCCTGCATCAGCAACTGCCGCCAGATCAGCCTGGGGTTCCAGATGTATGCACTGGACCATGCCGACCGGTTCAGCTACTGCTGCTCAATGCGTCCCCGCACGGGGCGGAACGACAATCTTGACCAAGACCCCTGGTGGCGTCCGGGCAATTATGCCACCACCGACGCGCGCTATGCCGGCACCCTTGCCACCTATGTGGTCGACCGCAACGTCTGGGGCTGTCCGTCCTCGAACCGGGGCGTCAATTCCTATGCCGCCTCGCGCCAGGTGCTGCAAAGCAACAACGGCTGCGACGGCAGGCCGATTCCAAGCATCAAATCCCCCAGCGGCAAGGTGCTTTTCGGCGACGGCATCGGTTCGCGGGGGCTGTGCGGCACCAACCGCTCGACCAACTGCGACGGGCGGTGGGGACGCGGGCAGGACACCGAGGCGCACTTCCAGGCCTACCGGGTCCATGGCAGAACCGCGAATCTGGCCTTCTGCGACGGTCATGTGGAGGCCAGGATCGTGCCGTCCTTTGCCATTGGCACGACCGAATGCCAGTTGATGTTCGGCGATCCGCGCTAAACCGGACATCCCGCCGACGGACCTTCCCGATTCGGTTTGGCTGGGGCGAAGATGGCGCTATCTTACGGGACTTCCAGCGTGTTGCCTAGGGCGGCACGTTTCGTTGCGTATGGACTGCCCCCTCCTTCCCCCGAGGGGGCGCGCCAGACACTTCACCCGGCACCCCAGGAGATGCGTCGATGGACTATGTGAGCCAGTTGAAGGCCCTTCCCAAGCAGAATGATTTCTTCGTCGGCATCGACAGTGACGGCTGTGTGTTCGACAGCATGGAAATCAAGCAGCAGGAATGCTTCTGCCCCTGCTTCATCAAGCACTTCGGCTTGCAGGCCGCCAGCAAGTACGCCCGGCAGGTCTGGCTCTTCGTCAACCTCTACTCGAAGTCCCGCGGCTGCAACCGCTATCTGGCGGTCCAGCGCACCCTGGAACTGATCCAGGAGCGTCCCGAGTTCCTGGCCCGCGGCCTCGAGGTGAAGAACATTCCCGAGCTTGACGCCTGGATCAAGGAGGAGCCCAAGCTGGGCATCCCCGCCCTGACCGCCAAGGTGAAGGCCACCGGCAACCCGGCGCTCGCCAAGGTCCTCGCCTGGTCGATGGAAGTCGATGCCCGGATCAAGGACCTGGTCTTTGACGTGCCGCCCTTCCCCGGCGTCCGCGAGAGCCTCGGCAAGCTCACCGGCAAGGCGGACATGATCGTGGTCAGCCAGACTCCGGTCGAGGCGCTGAAGCGCGAGTGGGAGGAGCACGGCATCGACTCGTTCATCGAGTTCATCGCCGGCCAGGAAGCGGGCACCAAGGGCCAGCACATCGAGTTCGCGGCCGGCGGCAAATACGCGCCGGAGAAGATTCTGATGATCGGCGACGCCCCCGGCGACCTCAAGGCCGCCCAGGCCAACAACGCCCTGTTCTATCCCATCCTTCCCGGCAACGAGGAAGCGAGCTGGGCCCGGTTCCACGACGAGGGGATCGACAAGTTCCTCTCGGGCACTTACGCCGGGGCCTACGAGCAGGAGCTGCTCGCCGAGTTCGAGAAGGCGCTCCCCGAGCTGCCCCCCTGGAAGTAACACCCTTTTCCACCCCATAGACACCACTTGGAGAACATTCCCATGGCGAAAGCAGACATCGGCCTCATCGGCCTGGCAGTGATGGGCGAGAACCTCATCCTGAACATGGAAAGCAAGGGCTTCACCGTCGCCGCCTACAACCGCACCGTCGAGAAGGTCGACGCCTTCATGGACGGTCGCGCCAAGGGCAAGAACATCATCGGTTGCCGCTCCATCGAGGAGCTGGTGGCCAGCCTCCAGCGCCCGCGCAAAGTCGTCATCCTGGTCAAGGCCGGCAGCCCGGTGGACGCCTTCATCGACCAGCTTCTCCCCGCCCTCGAGGACGGCGACATCATCATCGACGGCGGCAACAGCCACTTCCCCGACACCATCCGCCGCTGCCAGAAGGTCGAGGCGGCCGGCAAGCTCTACATCGGCACCGGCGTCTCCGGCGGCGAGGAGGGCGCGCTGCTCGGCCCCTCGATGATGCCCGGCGGCAGCCCCGCCGCCTGGCCCCACGTCAAGCAGATTTTCCAGAAAATCTGCGCCCAGACCGAGGCGGGCGAGCCCTGCTGCGACTGGGTGGGCGAGGGCGGCGCGGGCCATTTCGTCAAGATGGTCCACAACGGCATCGAGTACGGCGACATGCAGATGATCTGCGAAACCTACCAGATGATGCAGCAGGGCCTGGGCATGACCAACACGGAAATGCACCAGGTCTTCTCCGACTGGTACGACGGCGAGCTGAACAGCTACCTCGTCGAGATCACCCGCGACATCCTCGGCTACAAGGACGAGGACGGCAACGAGGTGGTTGACCTGATTCTCGACACGGCCGGCCAGAAGGGCACCGGCAAATGGACTGCCGTCGCCGCCCTCGACGAGGGCCAGCCCCTGACCCTCATCGGCGAGGCCGTCTTCGCCCGCTGCCTCTCCGCCATCAAGGACGAGCGCGTCGCCGCCAGCAAGCTGCTCAAGGGCGACACCAAGCCCTTCGCCGGCGACAAGGCCCAACTGGTGGACGACCTCCGCCAGGCCCTCTACGCCTCCAAGATCGTCAGCTACGCCCAGGGCTACCAGCTCATGCGCGCCGCCGCCAAGACCTACGGCTGGAACCTGAACTACGGCGGCATCGCCCTCATGTGGCGCGGCGGCTGCATCATCCGTTCCGTCTTCCTCGGCGACATCAAGAAGGCCTTCGACAAGGACCCCGACCTTGTCAATCTGCTGACGGACCCCTTCTTCGCGGCCATCGTGCAGAAGGCCCAGGCCGCCTGGCGCCGGGTCGTGGTCGCCGCCGTCCAGATGGGCATCCCGATGCCCGCCATTTCGAGCGCGCTGGCCTACTTCGACGGCTATCGCTGCGAGCGCCTGCCCGCCAACCTGCTCCAGGCCCAGCGCGACTATTTCGGCGCGCACACCTACGAGCGCGTGGACAAGCCCCGCGGCGAGTTCTACCACACCAACTGGACCGGGCGCGGCGGCAACACCTCCGCCTCCACCTACATTGTCTAGTGCCTGCCTGATGTGACTTCCGGGCGGTCGGGCGGGACGGATACTCCCCCCGGCCGCTCGTTGCTTTCCAGGTCCCGTCCGCCCAAGGAGAGATTCCCATGCGCCTGTATCGTCATGCCTTGCTGAGCCTGCTCGCTATGGTTGCCGTGGCCCTCGCCGCCGGTCCCGCGCCCTTTGCCGACGGTGACACGGTCTGCCTGATCGGCGACAGCATCACCCACGGCGGGTTGTATCACAGCTATGTGGCCCTGTTCTACGCCACCCGCTTCCCGGACCGCAAGGTCCAGTTCGTCAACTGCGGCATCAGCGGCGACTCCGCCGCCGGCGGCTTCGCCCGTCTCGACTGGGACGTGCTGGTCCACCAGCCCACCGTCGCCACCATCATGATGGGCATGAACGACGTCAACCGGGGGCTCTACGGCAAGGACGAGCCCGACGAGAACAACCTGAAACGGCGGCAGGAGGCCCTGGACCGCCACGCCGACAGCATGCGGAAGATGGCCGAGGCCCTGGTGCAGGCGGGCGTGAAGCCGATTTTCATCCTCCCCTCGATCTACGACGACACCAGCACCATGGACAAGCCGAACCTCTTCGGGGTCAACGGCGCGCTCGGCATCTGCGCCGAGGGGGCGGCCAAGTTGGCCGCGCAGCATCAGGCCGGCGTCGTCGATTTCTGGGGCGAGATGAACCGCCTCACCGCCGTTGTCCAGCAGGCCGATCCGACCGCCACCATCGTGGGCGGCGACCGGGTGCATCCCGGCCCCATGGGCCATTTCCTCATGGCCTACACCTTCCTCGCGGCCCAGCAGCTTGAAGGCGTGGTCGCCGCCTTGACGGTGGACGCCGCCGCCGGGCAGGCGCTCGCCCAGGACAACTGCACGGTCTCGGACGTCGAGAAGACGGCGACCGGCGTGCGCTTCGTCTATCTGGCGAAGGCCCTGCCGTTCCCCATTCCGCGCGGCACCGAGAAAGCGCTGGAGCTGGTGCCCTTCGTCGCGAAGATGAACCAGGAGACCCTGCGCGTCCAGGGCCTGGCCGAGGGCGACTACGCCCTGCTGATCGACGGCCAGGAAGTGGGCGTCTACGCAGGGAAGGACCTGGCGGACGGCATCGACCTTGCCGCCAACCCCAAGACTCCCCAGTACCAGCAGGCCGAGGAGGTCGCCAAGGTCAACGGCCAGCGCCATGGCATCGAGTCCGGCAGCCTGCGCAACATCGTCGCCGTCGAGCGCAACCTCCGCCGCGAGGGCGTGAATCTGGATGAACCCGAGGCCCGCGAAAAGGCCGTGGCCGCCTATCTGGAACGGGTCGCCAACACCCCCCAGATCGGGTATTACAAAAACTCGGCGGAACGCTATCTCCGCGACAAGGCCAAGGAGGCGGAATTGCGCCAGCAGTGGCGCGATGCCTGCGCCCGCATCTTCGAGCTGAACCAGCCCCAGCCCCATACCTGCGAATTGGTCCGCCGCTAGCCGCCCCCATCGCAATCCCCGCCGGGGGTGGTAGATTTTCCCTTTACGCCTGCGGGCGAATCCTCAAGACAGGAGTTTCCAGAACATGAGTCGTGTTGCAGTTCTTCCCGGCGACGGGATTGGTCCCGAAGTCATGGCCGAGGCCCTGCGGGTGCTCGAGGTGGTCCAGAAACGTTTCGGCTTCACGCTCGATTTCGAGCATGCGGATGTGGGTGGCGCCGCCATCGACAAGCATGGCGAGGCCCTGCCCGCCGCCACCCTGGCGGCCTGCGAGCGCGCCGACGCCATCCTCTTCGGCTCCGTCGGCGGTCCCAAGTGGGAGAAGCTGCCCCCCGCCAAGCAGCCCGAGCGCGCCGCCCTGCTACCCCTGCGCAAGCATTTCGAGCTGTTCTGCAACTACCGTCCCGCCCGCATCTTCCCCGCTCTCAAGGCGGCCAGCCCCCTGGCCTCCCATGTGGTCGGCGACGGCTTCGACATCCTCTGCGTGCGCGAGCTGACCGGCGGCATCTACTTCGGCCAGCCCAAGGGCCGCGAAGGCGAGGGCGAGGAGGAATACGCCTTCGACACCATGGTCTACAGCCGCCGCGAAATCCGCCGCATCGCCCACATGGCCTTCAAGGCCGCCCGGGGACGCCGCCATCTGGTGACCAGCGTGGACAAGGCCAACGTCCTCACCACCATGGTCCTCTGGCGCCAGGTCGTCGAGGAGGTCGCCGTCGAATACCCCGATGTGAAGCTGAACCACATCTACGTGGACAACGCCACCATGCAACTGGTCCGCAACCCCCGCCAGTTCGATGTCCTGCTCTGCGGCAACATGTTCGGCGACATCATCTCCGACGAGTGCGCCATGATTACCGGCTCGATGGGCATGCTCTCCTCGGCCAGCATCAACGAGTCCAGCTTCGGCCTCTACGAGCCGGCCGGCGGCTCCGCCCCCGACATCGCCGGCCAGGGCATCGCCAACCCCATCGCCCAAATCCTCTCCGCCGCCATGATGCTCCGCTATAGCCTCGGCCAGCCCGCAGCCGCGGATGCCATCGACAGCGCCGTCGCCCAGGTTCTCGCCGACGGCATCTTCACCGGCG
>LVAZ01000197.1 GCA_001603055.1 Victivallales bacterium Lenti_02 | reverse complement strand
CCGCCGGGCGCGCGTTCTGGCCGAATTCGCCGCGCGCAGCCTGGTCGCGGACGACGGCGGGCCGCTGGCGGGCTCCCTGGGCTTCAACCCGGCCCCCCGCCTCTTTCCCGACCGGGCGCGCGAGCTGAACGAACTGGGCTACGCCGCCACCAGCGGCCATATCGTCCACGACTACCGCCGCCTTCTGGCCAGGGGCGTCGGCGGCCTGCGCGAACAGCTCGCCGCCGCCCGCCCGCGGAATCCCGCCGAGCAGGAGACCGCCCGCGCCTTCGCGCTGGCCCTCGACGCCTTCGCCCTCTGGATCCGCCGCCACGCGGCGGCGGTCCGGCCCGCCGATCCCGCCCGGGCCGACACTCTGGAGCGTCTCGCGGACCAAGCCCCGCTGACCTTTCCCGAGGCCCTGCAACTGCTCTGGTTCGCCCATGTCTTCCTCCACGCCGAAAACCCCTCCGTCGCCATCTCCTTCGGACGGCTCGACCAGTTGCTCGGGCCGTTTCTCGAAGCCGATCTCGAACGGGGCCGGATCACCCTGTCCGAAGCCCTCGACTGGCTGGCTGCTTTCTTCGTCGCCTGCTGCGAGGGCGAGGAGAGCCAGAACGCGGTGCTGGGGGGCGTGGACGAAGCGGGCCGGGACGCGACCAACGCGGTCTCCTTCCTGGCTCTCCGCGCCATGGGCCTCGCCCGCACCTTCCAGCCCTCCCTCGTCGTCCGCCTCCATCCCGGCACCCCGCCCGCCTTCCTGGCCGCCGCGACCGGCCTGGCCGCCAGCGGCGGCGGCAATCCCGGCTTCATGAACGACCCCGCCGTGATTCCCGCCCTCGAACGCCTGGGCATCCCCCGCGGGCGGGCGCGGGACTGGTCCATCATCGGCTGCTACGAGGCCGCCCCCACCGGCGACTGCTATCCGAACACCGTCCTCGGCGGCATGCACCTGCCCGAGCTGCTCAACCAGACCCTCGCCGACTCCCGGGCGGATTCATTCCCCGCGTTCCTGGGCGAGTTCCTCGACCGGGTGCGGCAGCATTACGCAAGCGAAGTTCTGCCCGCCTGCGAGGCCCGCTGGAACCATTGGGCGCAGCATGCCCCCTCTCCCTTCGGCAGCCTGCTCATGCAGGGCTGCCTGGAACGGCTCGCCCATCTCGAAACCGGAACCGCGCCCTACAATCTGGCCGGCATCAACATCCTCGGCCTCGGCACGGTGGTCGACGGCCTGCTCGCCATCCGCCAGCGGGTCTTCGCCGAAGCCGGACTCACCCTCGCCGAACTGCATGCCGCCGTGGCCGGGAATTTCCCGGACGAAACCCTCCGCCGGCTGCTGGCCACCACCCCCGGCCGCTACGGCACCGACCATGAGGACTCGAACCGCCTCGCCGCCGAAGTCTCCCAAGCCATCGCCGAAACGGTCCTGGCCAGCCGCTTCGGCCCCGGCGTCCGCCCCTATCCCGCCTTCTTCCGTTTCCTCGCCGACGTCCACCTGACCGGGCAGGCCTCCCCCGACGGGCGGCGGCGCGGGGACCTGGTCAGCTACGGCTGCGGTCCCGCCCGGACCGCCGCCGCCACCGCCCAGCTCAACGCCTGCGCCCACGTCACCCACCACCTCGCCGCCTGCGGCAATCCCGTCCTCCTCAACCTCAACCCCGCCGACAGCCGGGGCGAGGAGGGGCGGCAGCGCCTCGAAGCCCTCCTCCTGGCCTACTTCGCGGCCGGCGGCTCCCATCTCCACGTCAATGTCATGGCGGCGGACGACCTGCGCGCCGCCCGGGAGAACCCGCAGGCGCACGCGGACCTCACCGTGCGCGTCAGCGGCTTCAGCGCCCGCTTCGTCAAACTCGACAAGGCCGTGCAGGACGCCCTCATCGCGCGGAGCGAAACGGAGGGGGAATGAACGGAACCGCCTTGCCGGAACGCATTCTGCTGTTTTTCGTGGACGGTCTCGGCTGGCCCCCGGAACCCCTGGCCGAAAGCAGGTACGCGGACTTGCCCGCCCTGCGCCGCCTGCTCGACCACCACGCCGTCCCCGTCGACGCCTGCCTGGGCCTGCCGGGCCTGCCCCAGAGCGCCACCGGCCAGACCACCATCTTCACCGGCATCAATGCCGCCCGCCAGGTGGGACGGCACGTCGAAGGGTTCCCGAACACCGAGCTGCGCGGGCTGATCGCCGCCCACAGCATCTTCCGCCGCCTCCGGGCCGCCGGCCGCACCTGCACCTTCGCCAACGCCTATGTGCGCTGCCCCGGCGCCAGCCTCCCCCTGGCCCACCGTTCGGTGACCACCGTCATGACCTGCGAAGCCCTCGGCACCACCCGCCAGCGGGCCGAACTCGAGGCCGGCCGCGCCGTCTTCCACGACCTCACCCGCGCCAGCGCCCCCAAAATCGGCGTCGCCGACCTCCCCGTCATCCGCGAGGAAACCGCCGCCGAGCACCTCCTCAACACCCTCCGCGAAGTCGATTTCTGCCTTTTCGAATACTTCCTCACCGACCATGCCGGGCACCGGGGCGACCTCGACTGGCAGCGCGCCGTCCTGCTCTCCGTGGACCGTTTCCTCGCCGCGCTCACGACCGGCCTCGACCGCGAGCGCGAGCTGTTCCTCATGGTCAGCGACCACGGCAACATCGAGAGCCACGCGGACCATCACCACACCGCCAACCCCGTCCCCTGGATCGCCTTCGGCCGCGCCGAGGAACTCGCCCGCCGGGACTGCCGCAGTCTGACCGACGTGACCCCCAGAATCCTCGCCCTCCTCGGCGTCGGGGAGTCCCCCCCGGACGGGAAGATTGGGCCGGCCGGGCTTTCCTCCCCGCCAATCCGGGGCTAGGGTAGCGGAAAGCCCATTCCAACTGTCACGGGAGTCATGCCATGCGTTCACGTTGCGCTCTCTGGATTGTCCTGGCGGCCGGCCTCGGCCTGGCGGCGGAACTGCCCGAACGGGCGCGGGCGGGCCTGGACCGGGCCTGCGCCCACTGGGCCGGCACCGTCGCCTCCCACGGCGGCTATGTCTGGGAATACTCGACCGACCTGACCACCCGGCGGCGCGGCGAGAGCAACGACCTCCCCGCCAGCACGGTCTGGGTCCAGGACGGCACCCCCATGGTCGGCGAAGCCTTCCTCGCCGCCTACCGGGCCACCGGCGACCAGGCCCATCTCGCCGCCGCCCTCGCCGCCGGCCGCTGCCTCGCCTACGGCCAGCTCGAATCGGGCGGCTGGGACTACAGCATCGAGTTCGACCCCGAGCGCAACCGCCACCACTACCACCATCTCGACAAGGGCCGGAACACCACCACCTTCGACGACGACAACACCCAGAGCGCCACCCGTTTCCTCATGCGCCTGGACCAATACGTGGACGATCCCGAGATCACCGCCGCCGTCGAGCGGGCCATCGCCTGCTTCCTCAAGGCCCAGTTCCGCGACGGCAACTGGGACGGGGCCTGGCCCCAGCGCTTCCCCCCGCCCGAAAAAGGCTATGCCGGACTCCCCACCTTCAACGACAACACCATGAGCGACTGCGTCAAAACCATGCTCCTCGCCGCCGAACTCTACGGCCGCCAGGACTGCCGCGACGCCGTCAGCCGCTGTCTCGATTTCTATCTCCGCAGCCAGTTCCCCCCGCCCCAGGCCACCTGGGCCCAGCAGTACGACCGGGACCTCAAGCCCGCTTGGGCGCGCAAGTTCGAACCCCCCGCCGTCACCGGCAACGAATCCGTCGGCAACTGTCGGCTCCTCATGGACATGTACGAGCGCTTCGGCGATCCCCGCTACCTCGACGCGGTCGGCAAAGCCGTGGACTGGTTCCGCCGCAGCCGCATCGGCGGCAGCGAGGAAAACGGCGTCTGGGCCCGCTTCTACGAGGTCGGGACCAACCGGCCCCTCTACTTCACCAAAACCTACGAGCTGGTCTACACCGCCGACGACCTCCCCGTCCACTATTCCTTCCAGGGCAACTACGGCGTCAACCGCATGATCGCCCGCTACGAGAAACTCCGCGCCGCCGGGCCGCCGCAGCCACCGGCGCCCCGCACCCCCGAGAGCTACGCGGCGGAGGCCGCCGCCCTCGCCCCGAAGATCGAGGAACTGCTCGCCGCCCAGGACGAGCTGGGCCGCTGGGTGAAGCTCGTCCCCCGCCAGGAACAGGTGCGGGACCAGGACGGCCGTGTCCGGATCGAGAACGACGAGCAGAACAAACTGCCCATGATCTATTCCCGCGCCTTCGTGAACCACGTCAACACCCTGGCCGCCTATCTTGTGGCGGTCCAGGGCGGTCCCGCCATCAAGGACCCGAAACCATGACCCGCCGACTCCTTCTCCCCCTCCTCCTCTGCCTGACCACCCTCGCCACCGCCCAGAATATCGTCTGGGAACAGACCGAGATCGAGTTCACGCCCAAGCCCGGCGACACCGAGGCCAAAGCCGAATACCACTTCGTCAACCAGGGCAAGCAGCCGGTCACCATCCGCCGCGTCCGCTCCACCTGCGGCTGCACCACCGCCAGAGCCCGGCAGGGCGACACCTACCAGCCCGGCGAAAAAGGAACCATCGAGGTCGTCTTCCGCTTCGAGGGACGCACCGGCCTCCAGGTGAACACCGTGTTCGTGACCACCGACGAAGCCGAGGAACCCACCACCGCCCTCCGCCTCACCGGCACTCTCCCCTGGAATGTCCAGGTCAACCAGCGCCTCCTCGTCTGGCCCACCGGCGGCGAGCCGGAACCCCAGGAAGTCCTGGTCGAAACCAAGCCCGGCGGCGACATCGCCCTGGCCAAGGTCGAACTCGACAACAAGAACTTCACCTGCAACGTCGAGCCCGCCGACACGCCGGGCCAGTATCGCCTGGTCTTCGTCCCCGCCACCACCGCCGCCCGCGCCCAGACCGTCGCCACGCTCAAAACCAAACCCGCCCTCAACGAGGCCGAAACCGCGCGCAGCCGCATCTTCCTCTACGTGCGCTAACCCTCGGCAAACCCCCATGAACCAGTATCAGGTGGATGTGCAGATCGTGCGCTCCGGCTACGACCGGAAAACCTGCTGGGTGCAGACCCGCGCCGGGCTCCTCCCCCCCGGCGGCGCCGTCATCACCACCCAGAAGCTGCGCCTTACCGGCAGCGACATCTTCTACGCCATCCATTCCTGCCATTCCGAGGACGGCGGCAAAACCTGGAGCGAGCCGGTCGAGCAGTCGGCCTTCGCCCCGCGCCCCCTCCCGGACGGCGCCTACTTCTACGTCTCCGACTTCTGGCCCAAATGGCACGAGGCCACCGGCACCCTGCTCGGCACCGGCCACACCCCCCTCTACAAGGACGACGAGCTGGTCTCGGCCGGCTACCCCCGGCGACCCGCCTACGCCGTCTACGACCGCCGCAGCCACCGCTGGAACCCCTGGCGCGAACTCGATGTGCCCGACTGGTTCTATTCCTCCGGCGCGGGCTGCGCCCAGCGCCTGGACCTGCCCGGCGGCGACATCCTCCTGCCCCTCTACCGCCGCTCCCCCGAGTCCAGCCGCGACCCTTGGCACTCCTGTTCCGGCGTCGTCGTCACCCGCTGCCGCTTCGACGGCGAGACCCTCGCCTTTGCCGAGCACGGCAACGAACTCACCGTCGAGGTCCCCCGCGGCCTCGGCGAGCCCTCCCTGGCCCAGTTCGGCGGCCGCTTTTTCCTGACCCTGCGCAACGACCAGCGCGGCTACGTCGCCGCCAGCGACGACGGCCTCCATTTCGGCCCCGTCCAGCCCTGGACCTTCGACGACGGCGAGGAACTCGGCAGCTACAACACCCAGCAGCACTGGCTCACCTTCCGCAACGCCCTCTGCCTGGTCTACACCCGGCGCGGCGCCGACAACGACCACGTCTTCCGCCACCGCGCCCCCCTCTTCCTGGCCGAGGTGGACCCCGAGCGCCTCTGCGTCCGCCGCGCCACCGAGCGCGTGGTCGTCCCCGAGCGCGGCGCCCGCCTCGGCAACTTCGGCACCACCCAGGTCTCCCCCGACGAGGGCTGGGTCGTGGTCAGCGAATGGATGCAGACCAACCCGCCCAACCCCACCGACTGCACCGTCTGCGAACGCTACGGCAGCGACAACGCCATCTTCCTCTCCCGCATCCGCCGACTGCCCCAATAGCCGGGACTGCCCGGCGCATACCCCTCCGGTTTCCTGAGAGTGGCCGGAGCATCCTGCTCCGGTTGGTGACATGTTTATTCCGGAGCTGGCAGCTCCGGCCACTCTCTCTGGCAACTCAACGTGATCGCCGGAGGCGGCGCTCCTCGCGGTGGCAGTAGAGGACGGGGACCACGAACATGGTCATCAGCTCGACGCACATGCCGCCGAAGCAGGGGATGGCCATGGGAACCATGATGTCGGCCCCGCGTCCGGTGGCGCTGAGGACAGGCAGCAGGGCGAGAATGGTGGTGGCGCTGGTCATCAGGCAGGGGAGGACCCGGCGCAGGGCCCCCCGCAGGACAAGCTGGCGGATTTCCGCGACGGAATTGGGCCTGGCGTCGCGGAAGACCTGGTCGAGGTAGGTGGCCATGACCACGCCGTCGTCGGTGGCGATGCCGAAGAGGGCGATGAAGCCGACCCAGATGGCCACGCTCAGATTCAGCGGCCCCATTTGGAAGACATCCCGCAGGTTCCGCCCGAACACCGCGAAGTCGAGGAACCAGTCCTGCCCGTAGAGCCAGATCATCAGGAAACCGCCCGCCCAGGCGACGACGATGCCGGAGAAGACCATCAGGGTCGTCCCGGCGGAGCGGAACTGGATGTAGAGAATCAGGGAGATCAGGAAAAAGGACAGGGGCAGCACCAGGCGCAGGCGGCGCTCGCTGCGGAGCTGGTTCTGGTAGTTGCCCGCGAATTCCCAGGTGATGCCGGGCGGCACGTCGAGGCGCCCCTGTTCGACGGCGGCGAGCAGGCGGTCCCGCGCCGCCTCGACCACCGAGGTTTCGCCGTATTCCGGCTGGCGGTCGAAGAGGACATAGGCCACCAGCGCCCCGTTTTCGCTCTTGATCGCCATCGGCCCCCGGCGGTACTGGACGCGCTGGTCGGTCAGCAATTCGCGCAGGGGAATGGCCATTCCGCCCGCGCCGGGCACGAGCACCCGCTCCAAATCCTCGGTGCTGGTGCGCAATTCGCGCGGATAGCGCACCAGCACCGGCAGGCGTTCGCGCCCATGCTGCACGCTGGTGACCGCCTCGCCGCCCACGGCCGCCCGGATCACCGCCTGCACGTCGGCGATGCCGACCCCGTGGCGAGCCACGGCCTGGCGGTCGAGCGGCAGTTCGAGGTAGGGTTTGCCGACGATGCGTTCGGCGGCCACCGCCTCATGCCTCACCAAGGGTTCCTCGCGCAGAATCCCCTCGATCCGCTCGGCGAAATCGCCCAGTTCCTCGAGGGTGATCCGGCCCTTGCCCATGATTTTGACCCCCATGGGCGCCCGCATCCCGCTTTGCAGCATGACATTGCGGGCGGCGATGGGTTGCAGTTTCGGGGCCGAGGTGGTGCCGGGCAGCTTGGTCACCCGGACGATTTCGCTCCAGATGTCGTCGGTGGACCGGATACCTGGCCAGGACGCCCGTCCCTCGTTGAGGGCGGGATCAAGCTCCGGCCGCCAGAGGCGGAACGGCTTGCCGCGCGGGTCGGGAATCAACTTGCCGTCCTGGTCGCGCGCGAAGGTTCCGGCTGCGGTGTAGGGCTGACCGTCCGGCGCGGGGACAGGCTCCCCTGCCGGGTTGCGGAACAGGTCGTCGCGGGCCGGATCGAAACGAAAGCGCAGCCGCCGCCCCCGCTCGTCGGCCAGATATTCGTCGTGATACTGGATGACCGTTTCGACCATCGAGATGGGTGCGGGATCGAGGGCGCTCTCGGCGCGGCCGATCTTGCCCACGGCAAGGCGGATTTCCGGCAGTGCGGCAAGGGCCATGTCCTGCTTGGCCAGCACGTCCAGGGTTTCACCGATGGAGGCATGGGGCATGGTGGTGGGCATGAACAGGAACGCCCCCTCGTCGAGATCGGGCATGAATTCCCGTCCCAGACCCGGAAAGGCGTGGACCGCCCGCGACCAGGCCGGATTCCCGACCAACCGGGACCGGTCGCCGCCCAGTTTTTCGTAGGCGCGGGGAACAAAATCGAAAACCCGACCGAAACCCAGCCAGATCATCAGCGCCCAGACCACCAGCAGGACCGGCATGCACAAAAACAAGGCTTTGCGGGCCAGAAACACGCCCAGCAGGCGGGGATACACCCGCAGGAAGAGATAGAAACCGAGCAGCAGCCCACCAATCAAGGCGACCACGAACACCGTGTTGCGCACGGTCCCCACCTCGACCCCCAGGGGAAGCCAATGGGCGGCGAGGATGGCGCTGACCGCCAGGGCCACCGCGAAATTCACCGGCAAGCGCAGCCGTTTCGCCCAGCCGGGCGGCACCAGGGGAACGGCCAGATTCAGCAGGCCGACAGCCAGCGCTCCCGCTCCGGGCAGCCAGTGTCCCCGCCACAGCAGGCCACCGCCCAGCAGCAGAGCCAGCCCCGGAATCCAGCGGTTCCGCGAGTCCCGTTTCCGGAACAGAATCAGCGCCAGAGGCGGGATGCCGACCAAAGCCACCAGCAGCGAGGACAGCAGGGAGAAGGTGTTGGTGTAGGCCAGCGGCTTGAACAAGCGCCCTTCCGCCGCCTCCATGGTGAAGACCGGCAGAAAGCTCACCACGGTGGTGAGGACCGCCGTGGACACGGCGCTGCCGACCTCGGTCGCCGCCCGGTGGACCGAATCCCGGAGCGAGCGCCCCGGCGGGGCGGCATCGACCTGGGCGACGATGTTCTCGATGAGCACGATCCCAATGTCCACCATGGTGCCGATGGCGATGGCGATGCCGGAGAGGGCCACGATGTTCGCGTCCACCCCCACCAGCCGCATGGCCACAAAGCAGTACAGCACCGCCACCGGCAGCAGGCCGGAAACCAGAGCCGAACTGCGCAGGTTGAGCAGCAAAACCACCACCACGACCACGGTAATCAGCACCTGCTGCACCAGAGCCTCGTTCAAGGTGCCGAGGGTTTCGAGGATGAGCCCCGTGCGGTCGTAGAAGGGGACAATGCCGATCTTGCTGGTGGTTTCGCGGGGCAGCCCGTCGGAGCCGGTCACGGTGACTGGGCGCGAAGGCAACGTGGGGTTCAGCAGCGCCACCCGTTCCCGCACCCGCTGGATCACCGCCAGCGGATTCTCGCCGTAGCGGACCACCACCACGCCGCCCACCGCCTCGCTGCCGCCCTTGTCCAGAGCCCCCCGGCGGAGGGCCGGGCCCAGAGCGACCCGGCCCACGTCACGGACCCGGATCGGCACCCCGTCGCGGGACAGGATGGCCGCCTCGCCGAGGTCCTCGGCGGTAGCCGCCAGTCCCAGCCCCCGGATCACGTATTCCACCTGATTGACCTCGATGGTCCGCGCGCCCACGTCCGTATTGCTGCGGCGCAGGGCCATGGCCACCTGGGCCAATGAGACCCCGTACACCCGCATCGCTTCGGGATCGACTTCCACCTGGTACTCTTGGACAAAGCCGCCCACCGAGGCCACTTCGGCCACGCCGGGCACGCTCATCAGTTCGTAGCGCACCTGCCAGTCCTGGATCGAGCGCAGTTCGCCCAGGTCCCAGCCGCCTGCGGGCCGGCCCTCCGGATCGAGCCCTTCGAGGGTGTACCAGAAGACCTGGCCGAGCGGGGTGGCGTCGGGGCCGAGCGTGGGCCGCACCCCTTCCGGCAGAATGCCCGGCGGCAGGGAGTTCAGCCGTTCGAGCAGGCGCGTGCGGCTCCAGTAGAAGTCCACGTTCTCCTCGAAGATGACGTAGATGCTGGAAAAGCCGAGCATCGAAGTGGCGCGGACCGTCTTCACCCCGGTCGTGCCGAGCAGGACGGAGGTCAACGGATAGGTGACCTGATCCTCGACGTCGGCGGGGGAGCGCCCCGGCCATTCGGTGAAGACGATCTGCTGGTTCTCGCCGAGATCGGGAATCGCATCCACCGGCACCGGGGAACGGGGCAGGTTGCCCAGCTTCCAGGCGAAGGGGGCGACGAACACCCCCGCCGCCACCAACCCGGCCAGGGCCAGCAGCACCACCACCCGGTTGTCCAGAAAGAAACCGATGAGCCACGCCATCAGCCCGGTCGGCGCAGGAGTGTCGGCGACATCAGGCCGCCGTCCGGGACGGCGTTTGCGCAGGATGGGCGGTCTCATCGCGTCCCCTCCGCCTCCAGGGCCACCTTGTCCGCGTGCCTGGCCGGATCGCGGCGCACCTCGTCGAGACAGCCCTCGCAGCACACGTACAGGCGCCGTCCGAGGTGCTCCACGAAGAGTTCCGGATCGATCTCGCCGCCCATGACGGGGCAGATCTTCTGCCGGGTTTCGGCGTACTCGCCCCGCCCGTGCAGCGTGGCCAGGGCAGCCTCCGGATCGTTGCGGATGGTCTCGATGCAACCGGGGCAGCAAACGTAGATTCGCTGCCCGCGCACGTCGGCGAAATGGGCGCGGTCGATCTCGCCGCCCATGATCGGGCAGGTCTGCTGCGGAACCAGAGGACCGGCGGCGGGCGGTTCGAGGCTCATCATGCTGGGCTTGGCCTGAAGCTGCAATTCGGAATCGATCTTGAAACCACCCCGGGCCACCACCTGCTGGCCCTCGCGCAGACCGCTCAGAACCACGTAGAAATCACCGGCCCGGGGACCGAGGGAGACTTCCACCCCGGTGAACAGCGAATCGTCCGCTTCCTCCCGCACGTAGACCACCGCCCGCCGGCCCGTGGCCAGCACGGCGCTGGCGGGCACCAACAAGGGCGGCGACGCCTCGTCGGGATCGGCGTAGCCCAGTTCCCCCGCCGAAACCAGCGGCATGCCGCAGACCGGACAGTCGCCCGTTTCCTCGCGGACCACTTCCGGATGCATCGGGCAGGACCACGCGCCCCGGAACTCGCCGCCGACTACGGTGCCCCCCTCGCCGATCCGGGCCAGGATGGTCGCCCGCACCAGCATGCCCGGACGCAGCCGCCCGCCCGGATTCTCCAGCACCACCCGGACCCGGGTGGTGCGCGAACCCGCTTCGAGGGTGGGACTGATGAAGCTGATCCGTCCGGCAAAGACCTCGTCGCCAAAGGCGGCGGTGCGGGTTTCCACCCGCTGTCCCAGCCGGAGATAGGGCAGATCGCTTTCATAGGCGTCGAGCACAACCCAGACCCGGGACAGATCGGCGACCGTGTACAGGGGATTCCCGGTGCGCACGTACATCCCCTCGCGGGCCTGTTTCTCGATGACCACGCCCCCTGCGGGAGAACGGATTTCCAGCACGGGGTTGGGTTTTCCCGCCGCCCGGATGGCCGCGACGCGCTCGCCCTCGAGGCCGAGGAGACGCAGCTTGTCGGCGGCGGCCTGGGCCGTGTCCCGCGCCGCCCGCAGGGCGAACTCGTTGGCCCCCGCCAGACGTTCGACCGCCGCCAGCGCCTGGAGATATTCCTCCTGGGCCGCGTACAGTTCCGGGCTGTACAACTCGACCAGATGCTCGCCCGCCTGCACGGGAATGCCGGTCGAATCCACGAACAGCCGTTCGATCCGGCCCGAGGCCCAGGCGCTCACCTGGCGGACCCGCGCCTCGTCGGCCTCGATCCGGCCGGACAGCAGCACGGGGACTTCCGCGAAACGCCGTTCGACCGGGGCCGTGCGGACTTCCGCCAGGGCCCTGGCCGCAGGGGAGAGACGCAGCGTGCGCTCGCCAAGCTCCTCGCCGCCCGCCGCCAGGGGAATCAGGTCCATGCCGCAGAGAGGGCATTTTCCCTTCTGATTCTGCCGCACGCTGGGATGCATGCTGCATGTCCACACTTCCGCCTTCTCCGCCGCCATTTCCGTATGGCCGTGGCCGGCTTCCGGCGGCTCGTGCGGGGCGACCGTCCGTCTCCCGATCAAGAAGGCGAGAACAGCCACCCCGAGGACAAGGGCGAGGGTCTTGGGAATGGAGTGCGACATGGTGGTTCCGTCTATTTCTCGGGCTTCGGAGCGATGTCCTTGGCGTACTTGGTCGGATTCTGGCGCACGGTCTCGACGCAGCCGGCGCAGCACACGTAGATCCGCCGCCCCTCATGCTCGACGAACAGCTTCTTGTCGATGGCACCGCCCATGACCGGACAAGTCTTCTGGAGGCTTTCGGCGTACTCCCCGTTCTTCTGGAGGGTGGCGAAGGCCTTGTCGGGATCGGCCTTCACGGGGGCCAGGCAACCCCGGCAGCAGACATAGATTCGCTGCCCCTGCACGTCGGCGTAGAGCTTCTTGTTGATGGCCCCGCCCATGATCGGACAGGTGGCCTGGGGTTTGAGCGGCTGGACCTCCTCGGCAACGGCGGCAAGGGCGAGGAAGGAGGCGAACAACGTGGCACACAGGGCTTTCATGGCAGATTCTCCGTTTTACTGGGGAAGTGGCTGCCGCGCATCGCTTCGATGGCGGCCTGGATTTGGTGTCTGTTCAGGACGGCCTCCTCGGCCTGGAGTTGCAGGTCCAGGAGCCGTCGCTGGCTGTCGATCAGGTCGGCGAAGGAGACTTCGCCCGCCGCGAAACTGCGGCGGAGACTGGCGAAGGCCTGTTCCGCCTGGGGGATAAGGGTTTCCCGGTACAGGATGAGCCGCCGGTCGGCGTCCCGGTGGTTCAGCAGCAAGGTGTCGAGTTCCACCAGCACCTGCCGGCGCAGATCCGCCGCCTGGAATTCCTGGCTGCGCTTGCGCGCGGCCGCCTGGGCGACAACCGCGTCGTTCTTGCCGGGCCAGAGGGGAAGCGTCAGGCCGAACTCGACCATGAAGGGGTCCGCGCCACCGCCTCCCATTCCCGATTCCCCCTCGTTGATCATCCAACTGGCTCCAACCATGAAATCCGGCTTGTTCACGGTTCGCGCCGCGTCCAGACCCGCACCGGCGGCAGCGGCTTCGCGGCGGCTGGCAAGAATCCGGGGATTCCTGGTCAGCACCTCGTGCCGCAGGGTGTCGGAATCGGGCAGCGGGCCGGGAACCCCGTCGTCCGCCCGGTCCAGCGGAGCGTCCGCCTCGCGCCCCAGCAATTCGTTGAGCCTAGCGAGGGCCACCCGCCTGCGGGTTTCCAGAGATTCTACCCGGTCCAGAATTCGATCCCTTTCCAACTGGACCGCCAGCACCCGGGACAAGGTGCCCGAACTGGTGCGGTACTGGCTGCGCAACGTCTCCTCGACCCCCTGCAGCAACTCGGCGCTGGCCCGGACCCGCTCCGCAGCGCGTTCCAGATAGGTAAGTTCATACCATATGGAACGAACTTGCCGAACCAGTTCCTCGCGAGTGGCGTCCACCCGCTGGCGACTGGCCCCGGCCCGTTCGCCCTGCTCCCGCTTCTGGGCCGCCAGCCGCCCCGGCCAGGGCACCATCTGCTTGAGCATGAGGGTGTCTTCGTCCCCCCTCACCCGCGTCTCGAAGGAGAGGGAAGGATCGGGCAGGACGCCAACCGCGCCAATCCGGGCCTGCTCCGCTTCCCAGAGCTGGCTTGCGGCAGCAAATCGATCACTCCGCTCCAAGGCAAGCAAAGCGGCTTGTTCCAACGTCAATGGGGACGACCAGACAGCCGAGCAAAGGGTGAAAAAGATAAGCTGAACAGCAATTCTCAAAATCTTAACCTTTTCAGTTTACAACACTCGGTGAAGAAGACCGTCGCCGCCTTGCAAGGTTCCTCCTCCGGGCAATTTTTGTGCTTGTGAGTGGCCGGAGCATCCTCCCCCGGTTGGTTTCATGCTCATTCCGGAGCGGGAAGCTCCGGCCACCTTCCCAGGGGGGAAGATTTTTTCCGACACGGCAGCTCCCGCATCCGCCGACTGCCCAATTCGCCAACCCCGCTGGCTTTTTCGGGAATGGGCCTTAGTTTCCCTGACTTTTTCCCGTCCCGCCGCCCTTGATTGGTCCTTTGACCGGAGCCGGACGACGGGTTTCTCCCCCCCCCC
>LVAZ01000001.1 GCA_001603055.1 Victivallales bacterium Lenti_02 | reverse complement strand
AGCCGGCGGCGAGGCGGGTGTCGAAGACGTTGCGGGTCGGGCAGCCCACGGTGCGGGCCAGGATGGGCAGGTCCATGTCCGGATCGTGGAAAATCTTCACCACGTTCTCCGCCTGGAGCAGGGGGGCGAGGGGCGAGATGTCCCCGATGGCGATATTGTCCACCAGCCAGACCTCGGCGGGCGAGACGCCGAGCTGGATCAGGCCCAGGCGCGGAAAGAAGGTGCTGGTCCAGACGAATTCGGTGTCCACGGCCACGGCGGGCGCGGCCAGGCAGCGGGCGACGACGGCGTGCAGGGCCTCGGGGGTCTGGACCAGGGCGTCGGCGTGGTCGGGATGGGGGGCGGAATGTTCGGTCATGGGAGCCTTTTCGGTTCGGGATGGCGGGGCGGGCCGGCCGCCGGATCGTTTCCCGCAACACTACCGCGCCAAGCCGGTTCGGGCAACCCGGAGCGAAAACAGGCGCTTTGCGGGTGCCTTTGTTAACACAAACGACTTGAGCGGGTTCCATCCGATGGTATATTGCGGTTCTGCTTCTGCACCGGAATCTCGCGCACGGGTTTCGTTTGGAATCCGCAGCGTTCTGGTTTGCAGGAGGTTGTGTCAGAATGCCGACGGGGACATCGATTCCTCTACCAGCGACCTCCGCCGGCAAACGCCCCCGCAGACCGGGACCCCATCACTCGCCTTTGGTCAAGGAACGCAAGGTATGTCAGTCAAGATCAGACTCCGCAGAGTCGGCAAACGCAACGCCCCGTGCCACCGCATTGTGGTGGCGGACGGCCGCAGCCCCCGCGACGGGCGCTTCATCGAGTGCATCGGCACCTACGATCCCCGCGGCAAGGACGAGAAGATCGACCTCGAGCGGGCGGACTACTGGGTCTCCCAGGGCGCCCAGCCCAGCGAGACGGTCCAGGCGATCATGCGCCGGGCGCGCGAAGGCAAGCCCCTCGGCCACGACAAGGCGGTTCCCGCCGCCGCGCAGGCGGAATGAGCTGAGCCATGGTGTTTTCCTTCTTCAAGAATTTGCTGGGCGGCAGTGGTCGCGAGGATAGCCAGGACGGGCCGGTGCCCGCTCCGGTTGCCGAGCCCAAGGCCAAGCCCGTAGCCATGCCTGCCGCGGACGACGCGGACGAGGGCACCGGGGCCACGACGGCGGACATCGAGGAATTCGTCCGCTACGTGGTCTGCGCCCTGGTCGACAACCCCGGGAACATCAGCCTGGAAACGGTCGAGAAGGGCCGCAACACCACGATCAACATCCGTTGTTCCAAGCCGGACACGGGCAAGATCATCGGTCGCAGCGGCAAGACCATCTCGGCGATCCGGGCGCTGGCCGCGGGGGCGGCGGGCAAGGCGGGCAAAAAGGTCGCGGTCGAAGTCCTGGACTAGATTTCCCTATGCGCGTGGATTTGATCACATTGTTCCCCGACATCTGCGCCGGCCCGCTGCGCGAATCGATCATCGGCCGGGCGCAGGCGCGGGGACTTGTCCAGATTCACTGCACCGACCCCCGGCAGTTCGCCTCCGACCGGCACCGGACCGTGGACGACACCCCCTACGGCGGGGGAGCGGGCATGGTCCTCAAGGCCGACCTTATCCAGCAGGCCGTCGCCAGCGTTTCCTCGCCCGAGGCGCAGGTGATCCTGCTCACCCCCCAGGGGGAACGCTTCACCCAGCGCAGCGCCGAGCGCCTGGCCCGCAACCACCGCCATCTGGTTTTGGTCTGCGGCCACTATGAAGGCATGGACGAGCGGGCGCGGCAAACGCTGTTCGACGAGGAGATTTCCATCGGTGACTATGTGCTGACCAACGGCACCATCGCAGCCGCGGTGGTGGTCGACGCCGTCGTCCGCCTGCTCCCGGGCGCCCTGGGGACGGACGAATCGGCCGTGGACGAGACCTTCGCTCAGGACAATCTGCTGGAATATCCGCAATACACCCGGCCGGCGCGGCTGGACGGCATGGCGCCGCCGGACGTGCTGCTTTCCGGAAACCATACACGCATTCAACGGTGGCGACAGGAACAAAAGCTGGTCCGGACCGCCTCGCGGCGCCCCGACCTGCTTCTCCCGGAACTGGAGACAATGACATGAACAAGCTCGAGAAAATCCACAGAGAGAACATGAAGACCGATCTCCCCGAGTTCCACATCGGGGACGATCTGATTGTGGACGTGAAGATCGTCGAGGGCGGCAAGGAGCGCATCCAGGCCTTCCGCGGCACGGTCATCGCGCGGAACGGCGCGGGCATCGCCCAGACCGTGACCCTGCGCCGCGTCTCCTACGGCCAGGGCGTCGAGCGCGTGCTGCCGCTCCATTCGCCCCGCGTGGCCGGGATCAAGGTGGTCCGCGAGGGCCGGGTCCGCCGGGCCAAGCTGTACTACATCCGCGACCAGGTCGGCAAGGCCGCCCGCGTCAAGGAGCGCAGCCAGCAGCAGAACTAGGGCGCCGGCCCGGGTGCCGCCAATGGCTTCCGCATCCCATCTCTACGCCCGCGAGGAGGCGGCCCGGCAACGGGGTTTCCGCCGGATCGCCGGTGTGGACGAGGTGGGTCGGGGGCCGCTGGCCGGCCCGGTGGTGGCGGTGGCAGTGGTGCTGCCGCCGGGCTTCTCCCTGCCGGTGGACGATTCGAAGGCGCTCGCGGCCCGCACCCGCGAGCGTCTGGCCGAGGCCATGCTGGCCGATCCGGGAGTCGAGATCGGCCTCGGCGAAGTCGATGCCGTCGGCATCGACGGCATGAACATCCTGCGCGCGACCCATGCCGCCATGCGTCTGGCTTTGCTCGCGCTGTCGTCCCCGCCGGATTTCGCGCTGGTGGACGGCCTGGCGGTCCCCGGTTTGCCGGTGCCGGCCGAGTTTCTGGTGAAGGGGGATTCCCGCTCCGCCAGCATCGCGGCCGCCAGCATCGTCGCGAAAGTGCACCGGGACCGATTCATGGTTTCGCAGGACGGGCAGTGGCCCGGCTATGGATTTGCCCGCAACAAGGGCTACGGTACCGCCGAGCATCTGGCCGCCCTGCGCCGCCTGGGGGCCTGCCCCCTTCACCGTCGTTCCTTCGCTCCGGTCCGGGACGCCTTGGCCCCGCCGCCGGAACAGCTTGAATTCGGCTTCGCGGCCGGGTCCGAGCGCTAAGCCCAAGCCTCTTGTTCCGTTCCGCCCCATTCTATGCCGATCCGAGACAAAATCCGAGCGAACGTCCGCCGCATCGCGGCCCAGCTTGTCGAGCACGGCCACGAAGCCTATCTGGTGGGCGGCGCGGTGCGGGATTTGCTTCTGGGCATCGAGCCGAAGGATTACGACATCGCCACCTCGGCCTCGCCCGAGGAGGTGCGGGAGGTCTTCACCCGCCGCCGCACGCGCATCATCGGCCGCCGCTTCCGGTTGGCCCATGTGTACGACCGCGGCGAGGTCTACGAGGTGAGCACCTTCCGGCGCGAGCCCACCGCCGAGGAGCGCTGCGGCCGGGACGGGGACGACGGGGTCATGCTGTGGCGCGACAACGTCTACGGGACGCTCGAGGAGGATGCCCAGCGCCGCGACTTCACGGTCAACGCGCTGTACTACGACATGGTGGGCGACCGGGGCATCATCGATTTCGTCGGGGGCGTGGGCGATCTGGAAAACCGGAGGGTCCGGGCCATCGGCGACACGGCGATGCGCATGGCCGAGGACCCGGTCCGCATGCTCCGGGCGCTGAAGCTGGTGGGCTTGTTCGGCTTCACTCCCGAACCGGTTCTGGCGGCGGCGGTGCGGGAGCTGGGCGAGCGGATTCGTCTGGCGAGCCCGAACCGGCTGTTCGAGGAATTGCTGAAGATCATGGGCAACCCCCGGGGGGACGCCATTCTGGCCGCCTTCCAGGAATACGGTTTTCTGCACTGGCTGTGGCCCCGGGCCGCAGCCATCTGGGACACGGCGGACGGGGAGCTGATGCGCGGTCTGCTGGCGGAGCGGGGACGGCGGATGGCCGCGAATCCCAACTATCCCGCCTCGAAGGCCCTGCTGCTGGCGACCCTGATGCTGGCGCCGCTGCGGGCGGAGCTGGGCGGCGGGGACGGGGACGAAGGGGACGGGGACGACGGAGAAGGGTTGTGGGACTACCAGCCCGGCCTGGAACACGTCTGCCGCAATCTGGTGCATGAATTCATGGAGCCGTTCCCCATTTCGCGTTTCCTCTCGTCCCGGGCCCGGGACATCTGCATGCTGCTGCCCCGGTTCCTGGGCAGCGGCAAGCGGTCCCGGATGGCGCGCCATCCGGAATACCCGTATGGTTGCGAACTCTTTTCCCTGTGGCTTGCCACCCGGGGGGAAAGCCAGGATATTCTCGATGACTGGCCGTCGGCGAATAGCCGCTCGCCGCATCCGCCGCGCGGCCGCCGTTCCCGTCCACCCCGCCGCCCGGCTGGCGATCCCGCCTGCGCCCGCTCTCCGGAGGAAAGACCGTGATGAAATTCATCATCCTGGGCACGATCATCGTGGTGCATCTCGTGGTTCTCGGCCTCATGCTGGGGCCCTGCCATCCGGAAAAGGCGCGGCCGGAGAAGCCCGTCGTCAAGGAAACGCCCGGCGGCGGGACCCCGCCGGTCGCTCCGCCCCCGGCGCCGTCCTCGGTGCAGCCGGTCCGCCCCGCCGCCTTCGGCCCCGGGTTCTACAGCGAGGCTCCGGGCACGCTCCCCGCCGCCCTGGCCGCCGCCGCCCAGAACTGCCGCGCGGCCATCGTGGTGGACTGGAGCGCCCGGACGGTGCTGTGGAAGAAGCAGGACGAGACGGCGGTCCCCATTGCCAGCCTCACCAAGATGATGACCGTTCTGCTGGTGATGGAAAACATGGAGCAGGACCCGGCCATCACCCTGGAAACGCCGATCCGGGTGACCCGGGAGGCCAACCGGATCGGCGGGCGCGAGGTCTGGCTCGATGTCCGCGAGACCTTCACGCTCGATGAAATGCTCAAATGCACCCTCATCTTCAGCGCCAACGACGCGGCCTACCTGCTCGGCCAGTTCCTGGCGGGCGGGGATTGCGCGGTGTTCGTCGAGCGGATGAACCGCCGCGCCCGCGAGTTGGGCATGGGGAGCCTCACCTTCCACAATCCCAATGGCCTCCCCGAAGGGGCGCAGCGGCTGGAGAACAGGGGTTCCGCGCGCGACATCAGCTATCTGGCGGGGCGGTTGCTCGACTATCCCCAGGTGCTGAAGTGGAGCCAGACGCGGAGCGAGGCTCTGGCCAGCCCCCTGCGGAAACCCGCGACCATGCTCACCAGCACCAACCATCTGCTCGACCGGGTGGCCGGGGTGAACGGGATGAAGACCGGCTACACCGACGCCGCCGGCTGGTGCATGGCCGCCACCTGCGAGCGCAACGGCCGGGTGGTGATCGTGGTCGTGACCGGCTGCGAGAAGGCGGACGCGCGCAACTCCCTGGTGGCCGGTCTGATCGAGTGGGCCTACGGCCGGGGCTAGTCCCGGCCCGCGTTCTCCCCGGCCCAGGCGGCACCCGCCCGGAGGATGTCGAGGTTGAGCCGGACGAGGGCCGGCTTCTTGGCGAAGTTCTCGGCCAGGGCCTGCTCGAACGCCTCGGGGGCCAGCCCGGCGAGGCCCAGTTGCATCATGACGCCGAACATGATGGTGTTCGCGGCTTTTTCGCTTCCGGCCCGCCTGGCCAGTTCCAGGGCCGGGACGGGGACGACCCGCGCGCCGGGCGACGGCGGCATGATTCCCATGCTCGAATCGTAGAGGATGGTGCCGCCGGGTTTCACGGTGCCCGCGAAGCGCTCGAAGGAGGGCTGGTTCAGGGCCACGAGAAAATCGGGCTGGGTGGTCACGGGGGAGGCGATGGCCTGGTCGGAGACGATGATCGAGCAGTTGGCGGTGCCGCCGCGCTGCTCCGGCCCGTAGGAGGGGTACCAGGAAACCTGCCGCCCGCCGAACTGGGCGGCCTGGGCCAGCATGAGCCCGAGGCTCAGCACCCCCTGGCCGCCGAACCCGGCGCATTTCACCTCCACCTCGCGGGCCAGCGGGGTGGCCGGCGCCTGGATGACCGGCAGGCGATCAAGACCGAAGAGGCGGTCGAGGCTGGCTTTGGAGAAATCGCTGGCGGGGCGTTCGATGGGAAGGGCTTCCTCGCTGCGGTCGCGGAAGACGCGCAGCGGGAATTCGCTGGCCATGTCGTCGTTGATGAAGCGGTTGGCCTCCGTCGCGCTGCAACGCAGGTTGGTGGGGCAGGCCGCCAGCACCTCGACGAAGGCGTAGCCCTTGCCGTCGCGCTGGATTTCAAGGGCCTTGCGGACCGCCTGGCGGGCCTTGCGGACATGGCGGATGTCGCTGACCGCCACCCGCGCCACGTAGACGGGGGCCGGGAGGTTGTCGATCAGTTCGCAGAGATGGAGGGGATAGCCGGTGGAACGGGGGTCGCGCCCCGTGGGGCAGGTGATGGTCTTGCCGCCCACCAGGGTGGTGGGGGCCATCTGGCCGCCGGTCATGCCGTAGACCAGATTGTTGATGAAGAAGACGGCCAGCTTCTCCCCCCGGTTGGCGGCCTGGATGGTCTCGTTGAGGCCGATCGAGGCGAGGTCGCCGTCGCCCTGGTAGGCGATGACCACCGCGTGGTCCCGGGCGCGGGATATGCCGGTGGCCACGGCGGGGGCGCGCCCGTGGGCGGCCTGGATGTTGCCGCAGTCGAGGTAGTAGTAGGCGAAGACGGCGCAGCCGACCGGGCTGATGAGGATGGCGCGGTCCTGGAGGCCGAAGTCGGCCAGGGCTTCGGCGATGAGCTTGTGGAGCACGCCGTGGCCGCAGCCGGGGCAGTAATGGGTGGCCTGCGGGGCCGTGCCGCCCTTGCGCGGGAAGGATTCGTACATGCCTTTGGCGGCGATGGGGTTCCGGCTCATCGGACGGTCCCCCCCGCGTTGATTTCGTGCAGCTTGGCCATGATTTCCTCGCGGGTGATGAGATTGCCGCCGTAGCGGTTCACCAGCTCGACGGGGCGGGCGCAGTCGATGGCGAGCCGGAGGTCGTCGCGCAGTTGGCCGTTGCTCATCTCGACCGCGACGAAGGTGACTCCGGGCCGGGCCAGGGCGCGCAGCTCGGGGCGGGGCAGGGGGTAGAGGGTGATGGGCCGGAACAGGCCGACCCGGAGTCCCCGGCGGCGGGCCTCCTCCATCGCCGACCGGGCGATGCGGCTGCTGATGCCGTAGGCGACCAGGATGAGGTCGGCATCCGCGCATTCGATCGCCTCGTAGCGCCGTTCCCGCTCCTCGATTTGGGCGTATTTGTTCTGGAGTTTGACGTTGAGGGCCTCGAGGTCGTCGAAGTCGAGAATGATGGAGGTGATGCAGTTTCGGCGGCTGCCCGGGGTGGCGGCGATGGCCCAGGATTCGTCGATGACCGGTTCGATGGCCGTTTCCGGATAGCGGAGGGGTTCGATCATCTGGCCGAGGACGCCGTCGGCGAGGACGAAGGCGGGATTCCGGTAGCGGTGGGCCAGGTCGAAGGCGAGCATGGTGAGGTCGCACATTTCCTGGACCGAGTTGGGGGCGAGGACGAGATTGCGGTAGTTGCCGTGGCCGCCGCCCTTCACGATCTGGTTGTAGTCGCTCTGCTCGGGGCCGATGTTGCCGAGGCCGGGGCCGGCGCGGACGATGTCCACCACCACGCAGGGCAGTTCGGCGCCGGCGCAGTAGGAGATGCCTTCCTGCTTGAGGCTGATGCCGGGGCCGCTCGAGGCGGTCATGGCCCGATGCCCGGCGGCGGCCGCGCCGTAGACCATGTTGATGGCGGCCTCCTCGGATTCGGCCTGGACGAAGCGGCGCCCCAGCCGGGGCAGCCAGTCGGAGGCGGCATGGAGGATTTCGCTGGCGGGGGTGATCGGGTAGCCGAAGAAACAGTCGCACCCCGCGTAGAGCGCGCCGACAATCACCGCGTCGTTGCCCTTGATGAGCTTGATCGGCATCGGAATCTCCTGCGGCCTATGCTTGTTCGTCCCGGTTGGTATGGACCCGGATGGCGTAGGGCTCGGGGCAGGCGTAGAAGCAATTCCCGCAACCGGTGCAGCCTTCGCCCAGGTAGACCACGAAACGATAGCCGCGGGCGTTCAGTTCGTCGCCCATGACGAGAACCTGCCGGGGGCAGGCCTCGACGCAGCGGCCGCAGGCCTTGCATTCAAGATGGATGAGTTCGGGATGGGGTTTTTGCGGTTCGGTCACGTTCAAACTTCCTCGCAGCGTTGCCGCTCGAATGAAGGATGGAAACACATAGTATTCTAGCGCGGCGAAACAGCTACGCCAACGAACCGCGTTCCGAAGGTTGGGTGCCCGCCAGGTAGGGGTGGGGGATACGGAGGCGTGAAAAAACCGTGGCGGCTCACTGCACCCCCCGCGCGGCGGCGGCGGTGGCGACCCGCTCGATGGCGATACGGTAGGCCGCCTCGCGCAGACAGCAGTCGTGCCTGGCGGCTTCGGCGAAGACCTCGCGCGAGGCGCGGGCCATGACCTGGCGGAGTTCCGCGTCCACCTTTTCGGCGGTCCAGTAGAATTCCTGGCGGTTCTGCACCCATTCGAAGTAGCTGACGGTGACTCCGCCCGCGTTGCAGAGGATGTCGGGGATCACCGTCACGCCCCGCTGCTGGAGGATGTGGGCGGCCTCGCTGGTGGTGGGGCCGTTGGCCCCTTCCGCGATCAGCCGGGCGCGGATGCGGCCGGCGTTGTTTTCGGTGATGGCGTGTTCGAGGGCGGCGGGGACGAGAATGTCCACCGGCTCGGCGAAGAGGTCTTCCCGGTCCAGCGGCTCGCCGCCGGGAAAGCCGGCCACGCCGCCGGTCTCGGCCGCATGGCGGCGCAGGGCGGCGATGTCCAGCCCCCGGGGGTCGCGCACGGCGCCGGCCACATCCGAGACGGCGGTCACCCGCACGCCGGCCTCGGCGAGGAAACGGGCGGTGGAGGAACCCACGTTGCCGAAGCCCTGGATGGCGGCGGTGGCACCGCGCAGATCGAGGCGAATCTGCTTGGCGGCCTCCTCGATGGCGAAGACGACGCCCCGGCCGGTGGCGGTCTCCCGGCCCAGGGAGCCGCCCATCGCGACGGGTTTGCCGGTGACGATGCCGCGCTGGTAGCGGCCGTGGATCAGGCGCCAGACGTCCATGATCCAGGCCATTTCGCGGGCCGAGGTGTTCACGTCCGGCGCGGGGATGTCGCGCTCGCTGCCCAGTTCGTCCACCAATACCGTGGCGTAGCGTTTGGTCAGGCGCTCCTTCTCGGCCAGGGACAGGGCCGGATAGTCCACCGCCACCCCGCCCTTGGCCCCGCCGAAGGGGATGTCCACCACCGCCGTCTTCATGTACATCCAGAAGGCCAGGGCCTTGACCTCGGCGAGGTCCACCACCGGATGGAAGCGGATGCCCCCCTTGTAGGGGCCGCGGTCGTCGTTGAACTGCACCCGGTAGCCCCGGCAGACCTGCACCGAGCCGTCGTCCCGCTTCAGGCTGATGCGCACCTCGACCGAGCGGTCCGGCTCGGTGAGATGCTCGGGCATGCTCTGGCCGGGGAACCGGCGGTCGAGCCCCATCTTCTCGGTGTAGCGGAAAAACCGTTCCTTGGCCAGGGAGAAGGCGTCGGCGCTCATCGGATTCACTCCTTCCGGAAGATGCTCCGGACTGTGCCGTAGGCGAGTTTGGGGCGGCGATACTCGTCGAGGGTGCCCTTGTTGTTGAAGGCGCGGGGCCGCATCAGGGCGCGGGCGCTGGCGTAGGTGCGGCCGTCGCAGAACTGCCACAGGGCCACGCCCGCGATGGCGGGATTTTTCACCACTTCCTCGCAGACCACGCGCAGGTATTCCTGCTGGTATTCCTCGGACCAGTGGGCGTGCAGGGGGTCGCGCCAGCCGTAGATCGCTCCGGCCCCGATTTCGCTGACCAGGAAAGGCTTGCCGCCGAAACCGCGCGCGGCCAGCGAGGCCCGGATGGCGTCCAGCCGGGGCACAATCTCGCTCGACGGGGCCACCAGCTCCTTGTCCTGCGCGTACCAGCCCGGATAGCAGTTGATGCTCACCACGTCCACCAGATCGAGGTTCAGATCGTCGAGGGGATGCATGCTGGCGTAGGTCACCAGCCGGGTCGAATCGAGGGCGCGGAGGGTGGTGGCCAGCCGCTCGTAGATGGCGCGGGACTCGGGCTTGTGGCTGGCCCCCTCGTTGAGGAAGCCCCAGAGGGCCACGCAGGGATGGTTGTAGCTCTTGCGCACCATGGTTTCGGTCTGCGCCACCTGGAGGTCCTGGAAGACGGGATCGACGAAGTGCTCGACCTGCTGGCCCCAGCCCATGCTTTCCTCGAAGACCACGAAGCCGAGTTCGTCGCACAGGTCGAGGAACCGGGGGTCCTGGGGATAGTGGCTGCCGCGCACGAAGTTGCAGCCGAGGTCGCGGAGCAGATGCAGGTCCTGCACGAGCTGGTCGAGGGGCAGGGCCGGGCCGAACTGGGGATGGGCCTCGTGGCGGCAGTAGCCGAGCAGCTTGACCGGTTCGCCGTTGATCGCCACCACCCCGTCCGCGACGCCCACCGTGCGCAGGCCGAATCGCTCGGTCACGGCGTCGTCCCCCACGCCCAGCTCGCAGGTGTGCAGGGCCGGGCTGGCCGGACTCCACGGCGCGGGCTCGGGAACCGTGAACTCGAAATCCGCCTGCCCTTTCCGCACGGTCAGCTTGACGGGGGGAAGCAGCTTCCCGTCCACCGTCAGGCTGGCCGTCCGTTTGCTCGTGAACGCCTCGCGGAAACGGACGTCCGCCCGGACCCGGCCCGAGGCCACGTCGAGGGTGGTCAACTGGACCCGGTCGAGGGCGCGGGCGGGCAGTTCGTGCCAGTACACCGAGCGGAAGATGCCGCCGTAGGCGTAGAAGTCGAAGAACTGTTCGAGCAGGGGCAGGCGCTGGCGGTTGAAGCGGTTGTCGCTCACCACCACGATGTCGCGGGTGGCGGCGGCGGCGGCGGGAACGGTGATTTCGAGCTGGGAGTAGGGCTGGCGCGACTCGGCCAGCAGCTCGCCGTCCACATAGACGCGCGCCCACATGCCC
>LVAZ01000196.1 GCA_001603055.1 Victivallales bacterium Lenti_02 | reverse complement strand
GTCCAGAGCGTGGCGGATTCCAGCTTCTCGTCCGTGAACCACGGCGCGAAGCCGGTGTAGCGCCGGTCTAGCCGGTAAAGTTCGAAAATGCGCCGGCCGTAGAGGTTCATCGGCAGGTCCGGACCGTGCCCCGGCAACAGCGCCTCGGCCAGGCCGATGGCCCCGCTGAAACCGATGCCGTTCGGCTGGCTCCAGCTCGTGTCGGCCTGGGCGTATTTGAGATAGTCCTCGACGTTGCCGACCCGGAACGCCTTGTCGGTTTTCCAGCCCCAGGAGAAGCCGACGTTTTCCCAGGCGATGAGCGGCCGCGAGAGCCGTTCGGTCTCGCCATAGATCTCCAGGAGGCCCTGATGGATCGATTCGCTCTGGCTGTCCCGCTGGGTCCAGGGGTTGGACAGGGCCACGTAGGTGTGGAGATCGAGGAAGTCGGTGTCCAGCGGGTCGCGACCGTAGCTGCCCCAGCTTGCCGAACCCGAGAAGCTGCCGACCGGGCGTCCCTGCCCGTCGAGTTCCCGCACCAGGCGGACCTGCGCGTCGAGCTGCCGCCGAATGTCCGGCCGGCCGGCATGGCGCACTTCGTTGCCCATGGACCACATGCAGACCGAGGGGTAGTTGTAGCTGTCCTCGACAAACTGCCGGACCTCGCGGAGGTTCTGCTTCGCAAACGGTTCCTCGTCGATGGCCACCGTGAAGCACCAGGCCCACTCGTTGTAGATCATCATGCCGATTTCGTCGGCGATCCGCAGCGCCACCGGCATGATCGGCATGTGCGAATTGCGGACCATGACGTAGCCGTTGCCCCGCTCGTTGCAGAGCGTCGCGGTGAGCTTGGCTTCCAGCTCCTCCGCGCTGACGGGATGGCCGCCGTAGCTCGGCGAGGCGATGTTCTCGCCGAAGAGATAGATTTCCTCCCCGTTGAGGAAGAACTTGCCGTCGCGGACCTCGAAACGGCGGAAGCCGAAGCGCTCGGTCCGCGCGGCGAGCACGCGGTTGTTCTCGTCCAGCACCGCCAGGGTAAAGAAGTAGAGATAGGGCCGGTCCACCTGCCAGAGCTGGGTCGGCACCGCGTTGTCCAGGGCCATGCGGTACTGGCCGCGATGGGCGTTGGGCTCGTCGGCCAGCGTCTTGAACTCCGGCGCGTTCCAATCCGCGATCCGCACCTGCGGCTGCGCGGGATTGGCGGCATTGGCGTCGGCCTGCATGGCGCTGCTCACCACCCCGACCAGCCGGAGGTTCTTCGTCACGCCGCTATAGTTCTGCACCACGTAGGAGACCCGAAGCTCATGCTGTTCCTGCTCGTGTCCCGGACCGCGCGGCAGCGGGTCGATGAGCAGCTTCTGGATGCGCATGGCCGGCTCCAGCCGCAAGGTCGCATCGCCCCAGATTCCCCCGCGAATGTTGGATATGCTCCATTGCGAACCATAGGTGTGGAAAACCGGCTGCTTCACCCCGAAGGTCGGGCCAAAGTCGGACAGCACGCGCAGGGCGATGCAGTTGCGTCCAGGATGCAGGGCCTCCGTCACATCCACCTCGTATTCGGTGAAATCGCCCCGGTGCCGCCCCACTTCGCGGCCATTGATGAATATCAGCGCCTCGTAGCCGATGCGGACGAAGTGCAGGACCGCCCGCCTTCCCCCCGCCAGGTCCTCTTCGCCGAGTTCAATCTGCCGCCGGTACCAGCCCTTCACATAGGGCTTGTCCTTCTGATAGGCCTGGCGGTATTGGCGGTACCAGTCCAGCGGCACCGGAATCTCGTCCCAGCCGCTGTCGTCGAAATCGGGCTTCTCATAGCCGAGCGCCAGGTCCGCGTCGGCGGCATACGGTTCTGACGAATTCTCCAGGCCGGAGATTCGCCACGCGCCGTTGAGCGAGCGCCGTTCCGTCAAGGTGTCCGGCCGCAGGGCCTGCCCCGCCACCGTGACGGCGACTTTCTCGGGCGCGATGACCGGCACGCGCTGCACGTCCTGGCGCGGCGGCACATAGGCCCTCGGTGCCGCCAGCAGATTCGCGCCAGTCAGAGCCAAAACCGTCAACAGGAGTTTCTTCATCTTCACAACTCTCTTGAGTGGGGTTCGTTGCGGTGGGATGCCGAACGTGCGAGGCTGCATAGCATAACGGCAGTTCAGGCACCAACAAGGGAAGGTCGCCACCTCGGTCGCCCGGTTGTTCGGGGGGGATTATCTGTCCTTCGTGTCCTTCGTGCCTTCGTGGTGAATCGATGCTGGGGGGCTACTCCACCTGGATTTCGCTGACCATGAGCCAGCCGGTCTGGCGGAGGATGGTGGCGCGGAGCGCCTGGGGAGCGAGGGGCACCGGGAGTTCCACGGTGTAGGGAAGAGCGGCCAGAGTATCCGTTTCGCTCAGGTCGGCGGGGCGTTCCGCCCGGCCTGCCGCCTGCCAGTTGCCCTCGGCGTCCTGGGTTTCGACGATCACCGCTTCGGGGGCGCGGATGCCGTATTTGCCGCCGCCCAGGGTCCAGACGGTGATCGTCCGGCAAGGCACAAGCCCGTGCAGGTCCAGGGTGACGGGCAGCTCGCGGCCCGTGTTCCAGCCGACGATGTCGCGGCGGGAGAAATCCCGCGCGATGCGGCCGTCGGCGAGGCGGACCCCGTCGTCGGGATAGGGAATATTCTGTTTGGCGGAGGGGGCGGGGTGGAGGGTGTAGGC
>LVAZ01000195.1 GCA_001603055.1 Victivallales bacterium Lenti_02 | reverse complement strand
GTAGGCCAGGGTGAGGGGGCGCTCGCAGGCCCGGTCGAGCTGGGCCAGGTCCATCCGGACATACTCGCCCTCGACATGGTATTCGACGTAGCCCTCGGTTTTCTCCGGGAAGACGAATTCGGTTTTCTCGCGGGTGATGGCGACTTCCTTCAGCCCCTTCTGGCGGGGGATGACGTAGCGGAAGGCGGCACCCTCGTCGTAGCAGCGGAAATCGAGCAGCAGCGTGCGGTGCGGGGGAATGGTCTCGCGCAGGGTCACGCGCAGGGAGCGGAAGCAGTCGCGGATTTCGGCCCGTTCCCCGTACAGCGGCTGCCAAGTGCCCTCGTGGTCCTCGCGCTCGCTGCCGACGATTTCGAAGCCGCTGTTGAATTCGGCCGTGCCGCCGAGTTCGAGCCCCAGGCGCGACCATTCGGTCACCGTTCGGCTCCGGTAGGAGATGCGGTAGAACGGGCAGTCCCGGTCGTCCTCCCATTTGGGGCCGGCTGCGGCCAGGCGGAATTCGAGGGCGATGGCTCCGTCGGGTGATTCGAGGCGCATGATGTCCTTGCGGTCGCTCATGACAGGGTGCTCCGGTGGTGCGGGGCGGCGCGCCCCGCGAACCCGTACAAGAACCGATGAATCGCGCAAGGCAAGGTGCCCGGCCGCGTTTTCCCGGCGGAAAACGAAAACGCCGCCGTCCCTCCGGGGGGCGGCGGCGCCGGGTGGTGGGCAGGGCTAGATCTGGCTGCGCAGACCCTCGATTTCCTGTTCCAGCTTGGCGATCTTCTTCTTGATCGACTCGGACCGGGCCTTGTCGATGGCCTTGACGACGCCCTCGATGATGGCCTCGTCCACATTCTTCCAGAACCGGTAATTCTGGAATTGGGAGTTGGTGTTCAGGGCTTCCAGGGCGCTGTTTCGTTCGCTGGTGGATTTCTTGCGGCCGGACTGCATTTTCTCCACATGGTCCGCACTCAGCACAAGGTTCTTCTTCGCCATTGTCGTCTTCCTTTTGTTGTGTCTCTTGGACAGGGAAGATGCGGCACAAGGATGCCGCGTTTCCGGGAGGGATTGGCAATCATATTCCTATACCATGAAAGCCCGCCAATGTTTTGTCAAGAAGCGATTGGTGTAAACGTGTATTTTTATCTGCCGTGTTCTTGCGGAATTCATTTTCTCCGGAACTTACTTCTTGCGTGCGCGGGCGTGGAAAAGCGATGTCGGAAGGGTATGGTTTCCGGGTTTGTTTCCTGCCCCATCCGTCCAGGGAGACGTTCATGCTTTCCGTGACCTCCGACTACGCGACCTCGACCGGCAGCCCCGAGCCTGCCTTGCGCCGCATCGCGGCGGCGGGCTTCACGCATGTTCACTGGTGCCACCAGTGGTGCACGGACTTTCTCTATTCCGCCTCGGAGACCGCCCAGATTGGGCGCTGGCTGGCGGAGTTCGGCCTGACGCTGTGCGACGTGCACGCCTCGCACGGGAAGGAGAAGGGCTGGTGCTCGCCGGCCGAATACGAACGCCAGGCCGGGCTGGAGCTGGTGCGGAACCGCATTCGTTTCGCCGCCGACCTGGGGGCGGATGTGGTGATTATCCATTTGCCGGGAGTGCCGGAGAATCCGGCGGACGATCCCGGTTTCTCGGCGCGGCTGCACGACTCCATCGAATCGCTTTTCCCCGAATTGGCGGCCTGCGGGGTGCGGTTGGCCTTCGAGAATATGATCCGGGACAATTTCCCGCATATTGGCTCACTTTTGGCAGAGTATCCCGCCGACCGGGTGGGGCTGTGTTACGATTCCGGGCACGGCAACATGAATCCCGGCGCATTGGCGTCTCTTGATGCCCTCAAGGAACGGCTGATCGCGGTGCATCTGCACGACAACGACGGGCAGTCGGACCAGCATCAGCCACCTTTCTTCGGCACGGTGGACTGGCCCGCGCTGGCCCGGATTCTGGCCGCTTCGGGCTATCGCAAACCCCTGAGTTTCGAGGTGGCGATCCGGGCGACGGGAATCGCGGACGAAGGCGAGTTTCTGGCCCTGGCGCATGACCGGGCGGAAAAGGTGGCGGAACTGGTGGCATTGGAACGGAGTTTCCGCGCATGAAAACAGTGGTTCATGTGGTCTTTCACGCCCATCTCGATCCGATTTGGCTGTGGCCGTGGACTGCGGGCGTCGACGAGGCGCTGGCCACCTGCCGGAGCGCCTGCGAACGGCTCGACGCCAATCCGGACGCGATGTTCACCCAGGGCGAGGCCTGGGTCTACGACGTGGTGGAGCGCTGCGATCCGGCGCTGTTCGCCCGGATTCGGGAGCAGGTGGCGGCGGGGCGCTGGGACGTCACCGGCGGCTGGTGGATTCAGCCGGACTGCAATGTGCCGGGCGAACGCGGCTTCCGGCAGCAGATCGCCCTTGGCAAGAGCTATTTCGAGAGCCGGTTCGGGAGTTTTCCCGAGGTGGCCTTCAACGTGGATTCCTTCGGCCATGCCGCGACTCTGCCGCAGTTCATGGCCGAGGCGGGGCAGAAGTACTACGTGATGATGCGCCCCCAGGAACACGAGATGAAGCTGCCCGCCCGCGTCTTCCGCTGGCGGGGCTACGCGGACGGGCCGGAGGTTCTGGTGTTCCGGATTCGCAGCAGCTACAACGCCCGCGAGCTGGACGAGGCCAAATACCGCGCCCCGCTCGACGGCTTGCCCGAGGGGGTGAACCATACCATGTGCTTCGCCGGCCTCGGCGACCACGGGGGCGGCCCCACGGAACGCCTCATCCAGCAGGTGCGCGCGGCCCGGAACGCCTATCCCGATCTGGAGATTCGGTTTTCCTCGCCCGCCCGGTTCTTCGCGGCCATTGAGGCGGTGCGCGACCGCCTGCCTCTGGTGGTGGGGGAACTCCAGCACCATGCCGTCGGCTGCTACACCATCCATCGTCCGGTCAAGCTCGGTTGCCGACGGGGCGAACACCGCCTGCATCAGGCCGAAACCGCCCTGGCCATCGTGCCCGCGCCCGACGGCGGGGCCTGGCTGCGGAAGGCCTGGGAGGCGGTGTGTTTCCACCAGTTCCACGACACGATGGGCGGCACCTGCCTGCCCAGCGCCTACCGCTATGTGGACGGCCAGCTCGGCGGCGTCGAGGCGGCGGTGGACGAGGCCATCACCTTCGCCCTGCGCCGCCGTCTGGCGGAACTGCCCGACTGCGAACAGCAGCGGGTGGTGGTGTGGAATCCCGCCGGAAACGAGTTCACCGATCTGCTCGAATTCGAGCCGTGGCTGGGACACCGGCGCTGGACCGAGAGCCACCGCCTAGTGGCGGAGGACGGGACGGTGGTGCCGCACCAGTGCGCCCTGCCGGAGGCGCTCAGCCACCGGCCCGCGCCGGGACGGCTGGTGTTCCCGTTCCGGCTCGGCCCCGGCGAACTGCGCGTCCTGCGCATGCAGTCCCGGCCCGACGCGCCTGTCGGCGAACCCCTGCCCGCCCAGGCCGGGCGGCTCGAAGTTCCCGGCCTGGCGGTGGCCACGCCCACTGCCATGACCCTGGACGGAATGGCGTTCCCGCTCCCGGAACTGGCTTTGCTCGACGATCCCAGCGACACTTGGTCCCACGGCATCGACCGCTATGCCGAGGACGGGGTGGCCGCCAGTTGGGACGAGCCCCGGCTGACCGAGCATGGCCCGGTCTTCGCCGAATTCACCCAGACCGGGCGGATCGGTTCGAGCCCACTGCTGCGCCGGGTCCGCGTCCACGCCGGACAGCGTCTGGTCGAAATCCACCTGCGGGTGGACTGGAACGAGCGGAACCGGGTGCTCAAGCTGGTCCTCGACGGCGCCGGCTTCGCGCCGGTCCGGCGCTGGGACGGGATTGCGGGGGGGGCGCTGGAGCGGGCGCTCGACGGGGCCGAACGGCCGCTGCGCGACTGGACCCTGCTGGCCGACGCGGCCGGGCGGCGGCTCGGCGTGCTCAGCCCCGAGGTCTATGCCCTGGACGCCACGCCCCGGCGGGTGCGCTGGACCCTCCTGCGCAGCCCGCAGATGGCCTGGCACGATCCCCATCCCGGGGGGCGGCCCGACGGACGCTACACGGACCGGGGCGAACACGATTTCCGGTTCCGGTTCCAGGCCGGAATCACCGCTGCGGAACTGGACGCGCAGGCGGACATGTGGCAGCGTCCCCCCGCGCTTGCGGACCTGACCCGCGGCATGCCTGCGGACGAATAGGAGTTTCCATGCCTTCCCAGCCCAAAAAACTGCGCGCCGATCTGCTGCTGGTCGAGCTTGGCCTGGTCGAGTCGCGCCATGAGGCGCAGCGCCTGATTATGGCCGGCGAGGTCCGGCTTGGTCCCGACGATCTGGTGCGCAAGCCCGGGCAGATGCTGGCCGAGGACGCGCCGGTTTCCCTGGGCGAGGCGGTGCGCTACGTCAGCCGGGGGGCCTTGAAGCTGCTGCGGGGAATCGAGGAATTCGCGCCGCCGCTGGCGGGCGCGGTGGCCCTCGATCTCGGCGCTTCGACCGGCGGCTTCACCGATGTGCTGCTCCGGCACGGCGCGGCCAAGGTATACGCGGTGGACGTGGGCTACGGTCAACTGCATTACCGGCTGCGCGAGGACCCCCGCGTGGTCTGCCTCGAACGCACCAACGCCCGCGACCTAGGGCCGACGCTGATTCCCGAGCCCATCGACGTGCTGGTGGGCGATGTGTCCTTCATCTCGCTGCGCAAGGTGCTGCCCCCCTGCGCGCCCTTGCTCCGTCCCGGCGCCTGGGTGCTGGTTCTGGTGAAACCCCAGTTCGAGGCCGGGCGCGAGGAGGTTTGCCGGGGCGGGGTGGTGCGGGACGAGGCCGTCCGCCAGCGCTGCGTGGACGGAATCCGGGAATTTTTATCCGGGGAGCTTGGCTGGATGGCCCTAGGCGTGGTACCGTCTCCCATCAAGGGGCCGAAAGGCAACCAGGAATTCATCCTGGCCCTGCGGACCCCGGCTTAATCTGCGGCAGCACACCCATGAACCCCCGTCTTTTTCTTGCCTGGCTTGCTCTTCCCTGGCTGGTTTTCGGCCAGGGCGAACCTGTTCCCGAAGCGCCGGACGCGCCGCCCGACCCGGTCGCCACCCGCACGGCGGCGGAAAAACATGCCCGAGTCCGCCAGTTGCCCAACGGGGACACCCAGGTGGGGACGATCATCCTGCACCGGCAGGAGCGGGAAATCTCCTTCCCCGCCGAATTTCTGCCCGGGGTGAACGAGCTGGAGGTGGTCATCGCCACTCCTAACGGGCGGCTCCACGAGTCCCTGCTGAAGGCCGACATCGGCCCTGTGCAGCTTCAGTTCACGCTCTACGCGCTGGGATTGAACAACGGTCTCCGGATCGCCACCGAAGCCATACCGCGCGGGGATTTGGTGGACCTCGACGTGGCCTGGACGGACGCCGCCGGACAGCGGCACCGGGAACCCCTCGAATCCTGGATTCTCGACGGGCGGACCGGCCAGCCGATGGCGCGCATCGGCTGGGTGTTCGTGGGGTCCGGCATGAAGGATGGAATCTTCCTGGCCGATGAAGAGGGCAACATCTGCCTGAACTACTCGGTCGGCTCCACCATTCTCGACATTCCCGACGAGGCGGGGATGGACGATACCATCTTCAAGGTGAACCGGGGCAAGCCGCTGCCGGGTCCGGAAGCCGAGGTGCGCGTGTTCCTAGTGCCCCGTCCCCGGGTTCAGGAGGAGCGCAAGTGAGCACCCTGCGGATTGTCGGGGGAGTCCCCCTGCATGGAACGTTGACCGCCTCGGGCAACAAGAATGCCGCCCTGCCGATGATCGCGGCGTGCCTGCTCACCGACGAGCGGGTCGAGCTGGAACGCGTCCCCGACATCGGCGACGTGCGCTCGATGCTGGCGATTGCCGAGCAACTCGGGGCCGGGGTGGAATGGCATCCCGCCGCCGGGCGGGCTGTCGTCTCGGGACGTGGGTTGCACGCCCATGCCCTGCCCGCCACGGAGGCCGCCCGCATCCGGGCCGGCATTCTCTTCGCCGCGCCGCTGCTGGCCCGTCTCGGTCAGGCCGAGATGCCGCCCCCCGGCGGCGATGTGATCGGGCGGCGTCGGCTCGATTCCCATCTCTACAGTCTGGCCAAATTCGGGGCCGAGGTGGATTTCGGCCCTCCCTTCCGCTTCACGGCCCCGCGCGGTCTGACGGGGGCGGACCTGCTGCTGCCCGAGGCGAGCGTCACCGGCACGGCGCAGGCGGTGCTGGCGGCGGTCCTGGCCCGGGGCGAGAGCATCGTCGCCAACGCCGCCTGCGAACCCCACATTCAGGACCTCTGCCACCTGCTGGTGGGCATGGGGGCGAGCATCGAGGGCATCGGCGGCAATCTCCTGCGCATCCGGGGCGTCGAACGCCTGGGCGGCACCCGCCACCGGGTGTCCGCCGACTTCGCCGAGGCGGGAAGCTATCTGGCCGCCGCCGCCGCCACCCGCGGCGACGTCACCGTCACCGGCCTCGATCCGCTCCATTTCCGCATGATCCGGCGTGGCTTCTCGCGGCTGGGCATCGAGCTGGAGGACGGGCCGGACAGCCTGCGCGTCCCCGCCGAGCAGTCCCGCCAGGTGCGCCTGTCGCCGGGCGGCGGCATGCCGGTGGTGGACGACGGCATCTGGCCCCAGTTCCCCACCGATCTGATGAGCGTGATGATCGTTCTCGCCACCCAGGTCTGCGGCACGGTGCTGTTCTTCGAGAAAATGTACGAGAGCCGGATGTACTTCGTGGACCGGCTGGTGGACATGGGGGCGAACGCCGTGGTCTGCGACCCGCACCGCGCGGTCATTTCCGGGCCGTCCCAGTTGCACGGCATCACCCTGAACAGTCCGGACATCCGGGCCGGCATGGCCCTGGTTTCCGCCGCCCTCTGCGCGCGCGGGGAGAGCCAGATCCGCAGCGCCGAGCTGATCGACCGCGGCTATCCCGCCATCGAGCACCGGCTGCGCAGTCTCGGGGCGCAGATCGAGCGCAGCGAGCCGTGAGGCGGAAACGCCGCCCGGAGCGGTCTCCGGGCGGCGGCGGGTGGGCACGGGTCTAGAATTCGACCGCGAACTGGAGAGTCAGGGTGTCTTCGCGGGTGTCGTCGGCATCGTCGTAGACCCCGCGGAGGTATTCGAGGCCCACGCTGGCGGTGCCGTAGTCGCCTTCGTGGAGAACGTAGATGGCCCCGACGCCATAGCGCCGTTTCGGCAGCCAGTCGAAGGTGTCCCGGGCCTGTTCGAACTTGGCGGCGAAGGTCAGGCGTTCAGTGGCCAGATAGGCGAGTTCGAGATTGAGGGCCTTGGGCCGGGCCGCGCGTGCCCAGTCGTTGCCGGGGCCGTCGAAACTCAGCGAGTTGGGGGCGAAGTCGTCCAGGGCGGCGAGGTATTCGGCGGAGAAGGTGGCCCGCCGGTAGCGGAGGCTCAGCCAGGCCGCGAGGCCGGCCACATGATCGTCCTGGGTGCCGCCTGCGGCATTGTCGGCGATGGCGTCCTGCAAACCGTCGGAGTCGCCGAGGTTGCTGGTGTAGGCGGCCCCGAAGGCGAGGCTGGCGTCCTCCCATTCCCATTCCAGACTGGCATCGACCACGAAGCTGTCCAGGTGGTTGTCGTCCTTGCCGGTTTTCTCGACGTCGCCGTTGAAGACGGAGACGCCGAGCTGGAACGGGCCGTGGACGAAGCCGAGCCGGACGGCGCTGTCCCGGGTTTCGCCGATTTCGAGGGTGAGGGGGTCGGTGATGAACACCGAGTCGAACCTGCCAAAGGGCAGGTAGAACTTGCCGATTTCGAGGGTGAGAGGGAAGCGTTCCGGGTCGGCGAAGAGGATGGTGGCCGTGTCGAGTTCGACCGAGTCGGTCCCGTCCTCCTCCCAGAGGAAGACGGCCGAGGCCGTGATCCAGTCCGTGATCTGGGCCTCGATGCCCAGCTCGACGGTGGCGAGGGTGAGGTCGGACTCCCGCTCCCTGCCCGCCTTCGACCGGGTCCGGGAATAGGCGGCCTCCACCTCGACCAGCCCCGTGATGTTTAGCCTGTCAAACACCTCGGCGGCAGCCGATTCCGTTTTCGGCAGGACGGTGGTGTCGGCGGTTGGGGGCTGGCGGTCGCGGACGAGTTGTTCGAGTTCGCCCACGCGCTTCTTGAGCGCCTCCAGCTCTTCGGCGGGAGTTTGGGCGAAGCCGGTTCCGGCCAGGGCGAGGGCGGCGGCGAGGAGGGCGGATGGGAACGGCACGATGCGGTTCTTCACGGGCTGGGTGTCCTTTCTCTGGTTGTTTCTCTCTGGCTGTTTCGCGGGATCACACGCCGATTCCCGCGCGGGAACCGACCTGGTAGACGACAAGGGTGATGAGATAGGCGAGGGCGGTGAGGCCGCCGAGCTGGAACAGTGCCCATTTCCAGGAGTTGCTTTCCCGTTTGGTGACGGCGATGGTGGCCATGCAGGGGGCGCTGATGAGGCAGAAAAGCATGATGCAGAAGGCCTGGAGCGGGTTGTAGGTTTCCCGCAGGCGTTCGCGCAGGGCGGGCGATTCCTCGTCGGCCTCGCCGACGGCGAAGACAATGCCCATCTGGGCGACGAAGACCTCTTTGGCGGCGAAGGCGCCGATGAGGGCGGTGCCGATGCGCCAGTCGAAGCCGAGTGGGGCGATGGCCGGTTCCATGGCCCGGCCGATGCGTCCGGCGTAGGTTTGGGCCAGGTGGGTCGCCTCCAGAGCGTGCTCGTGTTCGGCGGTTTCGGCGGGGCTCGTTGCGTTTTCGGCGGGACGGGGGAAGGTGGCCAAGGCCCACATGACGACCGAGATGCCGAGGATGAGGGTGCCCGCCTTCTTGAGGTAGAGCCAGCCGCGCTCCCACATGTGGATGACGATGCCCCGCAGGGTGGGGATGCGGTAGGGGGGCAGTTCCATGACGAAGGGGGCGGAGTCGCCCCGGAAGAGGGTCTTGCGAAGCAGCTTGGCGCAGAGCACGGCCAGCGCGATGCCGATGGTGTAGATGAGCCAGAGCATGCGGGCATGCCAGGCGGGGGGGAAGAAGGCGGGAATGAGCAGGGCGTAGATGGGCAGGCGGGCACCGCAGCTCATCAGCGGGGCGACCAGCATGGTGGTGAGCCGGTCGCGCCGGTTTTCGAGGGTCCGCGTGGCCATGATGGCGGGCACCGTGCAGCCGAAACCGATGAGCATGGGGATGAAGCTCTTGCCATGCAGGCCGATATGCTGCATGAAGCGGTCCATGATGAAGGCCGCCCGCGCCATGTAGCCGCTGTCCTCGAGGATGGCAATGGCCAGGAAGAGCAGGAGGATGTTCGGCAGAAAGACCAGCACGCCGCCCACGCCGCCGATGATGCCGTCCACCAGCAGGGACTGGAGCAGGCTCTCGCTGCCTTCCGCCCAGAAGCCGCCGATGATGTCGCCCAGCCAGCCGAAGCCGTCCTCGATCCAGCCCATCGGGGCGTCGCCCAGGGAGAAGGTGAGCTTGAAGACCAGGAACATCAGGGCGAAGAAGATCGGGATGCCGAGCAGGCGGTTGGTCATGACCAGGTCGATGCGGTCGGAGATGGTGTGGCGGCTTTCGACGGTGCTGCGCACGGCCTCCTGGCAGGCCCCGGAGATGAAGCCGTAGCGGCGGTCGGCAATCAGGATGTCGGCGTCGTCACCGAATTCGCGGGCGAGTTCCTGGCGGCAGCTTTCCGCCGCGTCCAGGATGGGGCCGGGATGCGGCGCGCGGGTCTGGATGTCGTCGCGGACGACCGGGTCGCCCTCGAGCAGCTTGAGCGCGAGCCAGCGGGCGGAGCAGGGTGGCCGGGAGAGCTTGCTCTCTTCGAGCAGGGGCGCGATCCGGGCAAGGGCGCGTTCGAGTCCGGGACCGTACTCGATGCGGGCGGGGGGACGGGGCGGGGCGGAGGCCACTTCCAGGATGGCCTGCTTGAGTTCCTCGACGCCGGTCCCCCGGTTGGCGACGAGGGAGACCACGGGCACCTGGAAAAGCCGGGAGAGGTGGGCGCAGTCGATGGTGTGGCCGCGGGCTTCGGCCACGTCCGCCATGTTCAGGGCCAGCACCAGAGGCAGGCCCAATTCCATGAACTGGGTGGCAAGGTAGAGGTTGCGCTCGAGGTTCGAGGCGTCCACCACGTCCACCACCACCTGCGGACGCTCCTCGATCACCACCTGCCGGGCCACCAGTTCCTCGGGGCTGAAGGCGGTGAGGCTGTAGGTGCCCGGCAGGTCGATCACCCGCACCTCGCGGCCGTCGTGCCGGTAGCCGCCCTCTTTTTTCTCGACCGTCACGCCGGGATAGTTGCCCACATGCTGACGGGCCCCGGTCAGCCGGTTGAACAGCGTGGTCTTGCCCGAATTCGGATTGCCGGCCAGGGCGACCAGGATCGGGCCGGCGGGCGAACCCGGGGAAATGGAATCGGTTGGTTTGGTCATCGTCCAAGGCTCCGGAATAATGTTTTGTAAACCTAACAATCTGGGCGAAAAAAAGAGCCGAACAACGGCGGCTGGTGCGGGGTTGGGCTAGTTGGCGTCGGTTTCCGGCAGTTCGACGAGGATGGCGGCGGCCTCCTCCTTGCGGAGAGTGAGGTTGTAGCCTTTGATTTTGACTTCGATGGGGTCGCCGAGGGGTGCGACCTTGACCACGCTGATGGCCGTGCCGGCCACCGCGCCCATGTCCACGATGCGCCGTCGGATGGGGCCGGCGTTGCCGACGCGGGCGATTTTGGCCTGCTGGCCGGTTTTCAGTTTGTCGAGACTGGTTTGGCGCATGCCGGGGGCTCCTTTCGCCTTGGCTTCCGTTTTCTGGAACTCGGCGAGCGCCAGCTCCAGGCAGCGCTCGCATTTGTCGTGTTCGGTCTCGGGCTCGCAATAGTATTCGTAGCCCCGGATCCATTTGGCCCCGCCGCGCGGGCAGCGCTGGACAAAGTCCACGAAATGGGCGAGATGGTCCAGCACCTCCTTGTCCACGGCATGTTCGAGGCGGCAGGCGTTGGCCTCGGCCAGGTCCTCGCGGAGGAGGAGGACATCGACCAGGAAGCGCTTGAGCACGTCGTGCCGGTGCTGGACCCGCTGGGCGATCTTCCTGCCGCTCTCGGTCAGGGTGGGCTGGGCGTAGGGCTGGTAGTGGACCAGGCCCTTCTCGGCCAGCGAGCGGAGGGCCAGGGTCACGGTGGGCTTGCGCACCGACAGCCGCTCGGCGATGTCCGTCACCCGCGCCTCCCCGCCGGTGCGGATCAGCGAGGCGATGGTCTCGAGATAGTCTTCCATCTCGCGGCTGAGGGCGATGGCGGCGGCCATGACGGGTTTCCTTGCGGTCTTCTTGTTTTGTTTGTCTAACATCGCCGCCGGCGGCGGAATGTCAAACGGAGGCGGGCGAGAAAATGCGCATGGGCTTGACAGGGATGGTTGACGGGATAGGCGTATACTCGGCGGGCAAGGTGGGCGGAGCGATCCCCTTGCTCGCCGCGCCAAGGAACCGCGCCAGGAACCGGATTCTGTTGGGAAGACACCTATGGACCGTGTGACCGAATGGCTTTTTCGCCTGGAGAATCGTTTGTCCGAGGCGTCCGCCCGGATTCCTTGCCGCCGGCCCTGGGTCGCGGCGGAGCGGGAGGAGATTCTCCGCGTGGCCAAGGCTTGTCTCGGCATTCGGGACGAGTGGATTCCGGCGGTGCGGGCGGAGGTGGCCGGGGAGGACCGGCAGGGCAGGGTGGCGGTGCAGCGGCTGCGCGCTGTGTCCTGGGACGGCTGTGCCGGGGCGGCGCATCTGTTCCTGCCGCTGGAAGAATCGCGGAGCAAGTTGCCGCTGGCGATTCTGTGCTGCGGGCACGGCAAGGGGGGCAAGCAGGCTCTCGGCTACCAGCAGATGGCCTGGCGGCTGGCCCATCTGGGCTGCGCGGTGCTGGTTCCGGACAACATCGGCCAGGGCGAACGGGTGGCGATGGGGCACGCCGACGCGGTCGTCCCCTTCCAGTGCGGGCTCTCGGTGCAGGGGCTGATCGTGATGGAAACCATCGGCTGGCTGAACTGGGTGCTGGCGGACAGCCGCTTCGACGCGGGGCGGATCGCCGCCATCGGAAATTCGGGCGGCGGCACGCTCACCCTGTTTTTCGGGGCGCTCTGCCGGGAGCAGTTGGCCGCCCTGTCCTCCTCGGGCTATCCGAGCACCTTCGGCTTTGTGGCCGCCAAGGAGAAGAAGCACTGCCACTGCAACCTGCTGCCGGGCGTCGTGGGCAGTCTGGACATGTGGCAGCTCTACGGGAGCTTCGCCCCCAAACCCCTGTTTCTGTTCCAGGGGAAACTCGATTGCCTGTTCCCGGAGGATTTGTTCCACAGCGCCGCCCGCAAGGTCGGCGAGGTCTACCGCCGCCTGGGTGCGGCTCCGGCCTGCCGGACCAGTGTCTTTCCCGGCGAGCATTCCTGGGACGACGGGCGCCGGGAGGCGCTGGCCGGGTTCCTCGCCGGGGCGCTGGGACTCGATGCGGCCCGCGCGCCGGCCGGGCCGCTTGCCGAGCCCTTCGGCAACTGCTACGATGTCTGGCCGGCGGACGCCCATACGGCCGATTCCCTCGCGGTCCAGCTCTCGGGTGTCCGTACCGAACCGTGCCGCGAGCTGTACCAGGTGTACGCGCCCTATCTGGCGGACTGGCCGGACCCGCCGCTCGGGCGGGTCGGCTTCCGGCAACTGGCCGCCCAGTGGGAGGCGTTTCTGGCGCCGTCCCTGCGGCTGGGCGGCGGTTGACTCAGTCGCCGGGCGGCGGCGGGCCGCCGTTGCCGTTCTCGCGGCGGGGGAAGCGCCGCTTGCGCCCCTCGGGCCGCTTGCGGTCGCCCTTCTGGAGCAGGGCGTGGTCCCCGAGCAGGGCGGCGAGGCCGCGGCGGAACTCGGGCGTGTTGCGGATGCGGAGGTTGTTGGCCGGCTGGACGAAGGCCACGTCGCCGTTTTCGAGGATCAGGCAGAGCAGGACGCCGGTCTGGCCGGGGTTTTTCTGGCAGATGTCGAGGACGCGGGGGAGCTTGTCCGCCGCGCCATCGCCTTCCCGCAGGCGGATATGGACCTCGACGGCGAGGCTTTCGGGGGCCTGGTCGGCGGGGATGATGCGGCTGACGATGATTTTGGTCGCCTCCTCGTCCTCCTCGCTTTTCGAGAAGACGCCCTCGATGAAGACCACGCTCTCGGGGACAAGGGCGTCCGCGTACTGGGCGTAGGTGTCGGCGAAGGCGAGGCACTCGATGTCGCCGCTCATGCCCTCGAGGTGGACCACGGCCCAGGGCCGGTTGTCCTTCTTCGAGCGCTTCAGTTCCAGCCCGGAAATGAGGCCGCCGATCCGGGTGCCCGCGTCGTTGGCGAGATTCTGGAGTTCGGCGATGTCGTCGATCTGATAGGTCTGGATGATGTCCATGTACTCGGCGATGGGGTGGCCGGTGACGTAGAAGCCGAGCAGTTCCTTCTCGTAGCCGAGCAGTTCGCGGCTGGGCCATTCGGGAATGGCGGGGGGCTTGACGGCGAAGCTGTCGCGGGCGCCGGGGTCGGCCAGGAGGTCGAAGAGGGAACCCTGGCCGACGGCGCGGTCGCGGATGGCCTGCTGGGCGGCGGCGAGGACGGGGGAGAGCATCTCGAAGACCTGGGCGCGGCGGAGCCCGAACGAGTCGAAGGCCCCGGCCTTGCAGAGGTTCTCGAGGGCGGGACGCTTGACGTGCTCGCCGCAGCGCTCGCAGAAGTCCTGGAGGCTGCGGAACGGGCCTTCCTTCTTCTGGCGGGCGGCGATGATCGCCTCGGCGGCGCCGCTGCCCACGCCCTTGACCGCGCCGAGACCGAAGCGGATGACGCCGTCGCTGACGCCGAAGCGGAGGTCGGAGCCGTTCACGTCGGGCGGCAGGATGCGCAGGTTCATGCGCCGGGTCTCGGTGATGTAGAAGGCCAGCTTCTCGGCGTTGCCGAGTTCGCCGTTGAGCACGGCGGCCATGAATTCGGCGGGATAGTTCGCCTTGAGGTAGGCGGTGCGGTAGGAGACCAGGCCGTAGCAGGCGGAGTGGGATTTGTTGAAGCCGTAGCTGGCGAACTTGAGGATTTTGGCCCAGATGCTCTCGGCGATCTCCTTGGTGTAGCCGCCGTGCTTGATGACGCCCTGGACGAACGCCTCGCCGTAGCTCAGCATGTCCTTCTCTTTTTTCTTGCCGATGGCGCGGCGCATGAGGTCGGCTTCGGCGAGCGAGAAGCCGGCGACGGCCTGGCAGACCTGCATGATCTGCTCCTGGTAGACCATGATGCCGTAGGTCTCGGAGAGAATCTGCCGCATCTCCTTCGTCTCGTAGTCCGGCTCCTCGCGCCCGGACTTGCAGTTGATGAAGGTGGGGATGAACTCCATGGGGCCGGGACGGTAGAGGGCGACGAGGGCGATGATCTCCTCGAGCTTGGCGATGTTGAAGCCGCGGCAGAGTTCCTGCATGCCGCCGGACTCCAACTGGAAGACGGCGACGGTGTTGCCCCGGTTCAGCAGGTCGTAGGTCGCCCGGTCGTCGAGCGGGAAATCGTCCGCCGTCAGCTTGCCGCCGGTGCGGGCGTTGACCATGTCGAGGGTGTCCTGGACGATGGTGAGGGTCTTGAGCCCGAGGAAGTCCATCTTGAGCAGCCCCAGCTCCTCGCAGGGGTGGGCGGGGAACTGGGTGATCCACTCCCGGTTGGCACCGCGCGCCAGGGGCACCACGCCGTCCAGCGGCTGGTCGCCGATGATGACGCCGCAGGCGTGGATGCTCTGGTTCCGGTTCAGCCCCTCGAGCACGGCCCCCATGTCGAAGACCTTCCGGACCCAGGGGGTCTCGGCCTCGTTGTCGTGCATGGCCTTGACCTCGGGGATGGCCAGGGCCTTCTTGAGGGTCATCTTGGGGTCGGTGGGAATATGGGCCACGAGCCGGTTGGCGTCGCCGAAGCTGACCCCCATCACCCGGGCCACGTCCTTGAGCACCTGCTTGGCCTTGAGGGTGCCGAAAGTGCCGATCTGGGCCACGCTCTCGACCCCGTACTTCTCGCGCACGTAGTCGATCACCTCGCCCCGGCGGCGCTCGCAGAAGTCGATGTCGAAGTCCGGCGGCGAAATGCGGGCCGGGTTGAGGAAGCGCTCGAAGAGGAGCTGGTATTCGAGGGGGTCGAGGTCGGTGATGCCGGTGAGGTAGGCGACGATGCTGCCCGCGCCGGAGCCGCGGCCGGGGCCGACCGGGATGCCGCGCTCGCGGGCCCAGTTGATGAAGTCCCAGACGACCAGGAAGTAGCTCACGTAGCCCATCCGGTCGATGATGCCCAGCTCGTAGTCCATGCGTTCGAGAATCGCCCGGCGGCGCTCCGCGTCCGGCTCGTCCGGCCCGGGCTGGTAGCCGGGATGGTCGGCCTCGCGCAGGTTGTAGCGTCCGACCAGATTGCGGACGCAGATGTCGCGCAGGTAGGCGCGGCGGACTGCGCAGTGGCTGTCCGCGGGGTCGTCGCCGCCGTCGGGCAGGCGGAAGACGGGATAGTGGTTCTCCATCTTCTTGCCCTCGGGCAGGACCACGTTGCACATCTCGGCGATGCGCACGGTGTTCTCGACGGCGCCGGGGTAGTCCTGGAAGATGGCGGCCATCTCCTCGCCGCTTTTGACGTAGAACTGGTCGCCGGAGAAGCGCAGGCGCTTCTCGTCTTCGATGCTGCTCTGGGTGCCGATGCAGAGCAGGGCGTCGTGGGCCTCCCAGTCCTCGGCGTTGAGGTAGTGGGCGTCGTTGGTGGCGACCAGGCCGACCCCGTATTCCTGCCCGTAGTCGCGCAGTTTCCGGTTGACCTTGCTCTCCATGTGCAGCAGCTCGCGCTGGCTGGCGCCGGCCACATCCCCGGGTTCCGTGCCCGGCGGGGCGTGGTATTGAATCTCGAAGAAGAGGTTGTCCCGACCGAAGGTGTCCAGCAGGAACTGGATGGTATCCCGGGCCTTGGCGTCGTTGTCGGCCAGAATCGCCTCCGGCAGCTCGCCCGCGACGCAGGCGGTGAGGCAGACCAGGTCCTCGTGGTGCGCGGCCAGGGCCGCCCGGTCGAGGCGCGGCTTGTAGTAGTAGCCCTCGTCCGACCAGGCGATGCGGTTCAGCCGGCAGAGCGTCTGGTAGCCGCGGTAGGACTTGGCGAGAAGGACAAGATGGTGGCGCGTGTTGTCGGTGCGGTCGGCGATGGTTTTCGGGGTCAGGTAGAACTCGCAGCCGAGGATCGGCTTCAGCACCGGCCCGCCGCCCGCCTCCGTCTTTTCCGCCTCCGCCTCGCCCGCTCCCGCCTCCGTCTCCTCGGGAATCGCCACGGTGGTGCCGCGCGCCGCCCAGTACAGTTCGAGGGCGGCGAACATGTTGCCGTGGTCGGTGATGGCCACGGCCTTCTGCCCCAGCGCCGCAACCTTCTCGCAGAGCTTGTCCACCCGGCAGGCGCCGTCGAGCATGCTGTAGTCGCTATGTACGTGGAGATGGACGAAATCGGTGGTCATGGTCGCCTCTGCGGAACGGATCAAAGGGGGATTTGCACGGCTCCCAACCTATGCCGGGGGAGGCCCCGATGCCAGCGCTGGCATCGGTTCGGCCGTGAAAAAACTGCCCGGCGACACCCGTCTGCCGGAAGTGGACGGCGCCCCGGAACGCCGCTTCCTCCCCGCCGGGAACATCCGAATCAAGCCCCGGGGCACCGGGAAGAACCCGCTCTTTGCTGGCTGGCGGTGCAAATTCTTGTCCCGGCTACTTGTCATCTACTACCAACATGATATTTTTACAGAGAGAGGGATTCGTAATCGGCGACCCCGAAGCCCGATCCCAGCCTCTCTTCAGAACAAGCCTTCTCCCGTCTTCCCAACCTGTGGATCCAAGCCCTCCCCTCTTTTTCCGGCGTCGGCAGTCATGATACGGACGCTCCCGACCAGAGGGCGGCAAGGTGGAAAATGCTCTCGAATTTCCTCCAGCGCTTCGACTTCGCTCATCCCAACGTGACGTGGGAGATTCTGTTTTTCGTGGCCATCATCTGGCTGGTCGTCGCCGCTTCCGCCATTTGGAGCGTCTGCATCCGCATGCGCGGGTGGCCGGCCCGTCTCTTCTGGATTGTGGCGATCGTCGCCCTGCCGGTGGTGGGGGTCGTTGCCTATCTGCCTTTCTCCATGGACCACGATGCCCTTCAGGCATTTGTCCGTTTTGGTCGCCGAAGTTAGTTGTTTCCAGAGCGTAGGATGCTCCGGGCCGCGTGCCAGATATGCGGTATGGACGCCAACTCCCTAGGTAGTACCCATGCGAGCGGTATACAATCAAAAAGCAACTCGCCGGCCGTCGTTCCGGCACTCTTCGGGCGGCGGAATTCCCCTCCACTGTCTGGCTGCGGGGCTTGGGCTCTGCCTGCTCGCGGCCGGGTTGCTCCTCCCCGGCCAGGCGGCAGGGCAGGAAATCCCCTATTCCGCCGTCTTCACCGAGTCCACCTCGGTCACCCGGAGCCCCTTCCGCGACCAGCGCTGGTCCGCCGACCCGCAACTCCAGTTCGGCCAAGGCGCTTCCCTGCGGACCAGCCGCCTCCAGCTCGGTCTCGACACCGACCTTGGTCTCCCTTTGAAAGAAGGCCCCGCCCCGGAAGACGCCATGCTGCGCCTCTGGCGGATCTATGCCAACATGCCCCGCACCTCCGTGGAGTTCATCGCGTCGGACAATGCCGACCGCACCACCCACAACCGCAAAGGCGGCGTGATCGGTATGGTTAGCACGGATTTCGACATCTTGCTCCAGTTGACCGACAACCTGCAGATCGTTTCCCGCGGCAGCCTCATCTATCTGCCCTTCGAGAATGAAGTGGGACTCCACGGATTCGGGCTCCTTGACGACAGGTTCGGCCTGGCTGGCGAAATCGACGCGAGCAGCGACCTGTTCATCGAGGCAAAGCTGGACGGAGTGGTGGGCGAGTGGGACTTCTTCGTCGCCGACCGCATCGGCCTGGAGCCCGACGCAAACTCCGATCTCCGCAGCTATCGGACGGCGGATGCCAGGCTGAACTACCTGCGGGCGAACAACTTTGACAAGGCCGACACACTGGGGCGCTACAGCCTGGGTGGACGGGGCCGCATAAACACGCAAGGCGACGATTTGGATTCCAACAGCACCAGCGATGACCGCTGGGGCTATTCCACCGCCTACTACTACAACAAGGCTTCGACGGGCGTTTCCCGCACCATTCCGACCGAAACCCTGGTGGGTTTGACGGCCTACCGCACCGACCGCTGGGGCATGGATGGGCGCGGTCGGGGAGGACGTGATTCAGAGTGGGAGCATGGAGTCAATCTCTCGCTTGTCAACCAGCACTACAACATGCGCTTCAAGCCTTATTTCACCTATACCGCCAGCACCAACAGCGAGGATCACTTTTGGCAGCATGTCGCCCGCCTCGGGGTTACCGGGCCGCTCAGCGAGTACACCGATTTGAACGCCAACGTGGGTTATGCCTGGCGCTCCGGCTATGACCGCAAGTCAGACGACGATAGCCGCAGTTGGCTCTGGCATGTCAGCCTGCACAACGAGCTGAACGAACTCACCACCCACCGGCTCAGCTACTCCCGCTACATCCAGCCGGACAGCAACCGGTACCACACCACTCTCGCGTACAGCCTCCACCGGGTGCTCGGCCCCTATCTCGACAGCAGCCTGTTCGCCGCGCGGACCGAGGTGGACGGAGGCGAGAATCATCTGAAAGACGACGAGACCCGGTACGAGGTGGGGGCCAGGCTCGGCTGGGATGTGAGCAGCCGTCTGGACCTCACGCTGACGGGCACCATGAGCGTGGTCCGGCGGCACAACCAGGACACGGACTACAAGGAGTCTCGCATCCGCCTCGCCGCCGACTACGATCTCAGCGATACCGTCGAGTTGATGCTCAGCTACGAGTATGCTCGCAGGACCGACGATGTGCCCGACAGGGACTACTACGAAAATCTCGTGAGACTGCGTCTCACTAAGCGATGGTAGCTTGAGAAGTATCGCCTCTTTCGGGCAGGAAACTTGATTTTGGCGATTCGCGGCATATAGTCAATCAGTGGAATCGGAGTGTCGGGTTCATCCTCCTCCCCCCCAGTCTTCCCTCCCCCCAAAACAGTTTTCCAAGTGTGATTTTCGCGATATGATAGCGGGCCTATTACCAGGAGACCAGACCATGAACCGCCGTGCATGGAGTTTGCTGCTAGGAATCGTGTTCGGTTATGCCTCAGTACAGGGAGCCGAGCCTCTGTCACGTCAAGACGACCTTGCCCTCAGGAAGGCGTACAGTACGGTGGATCAGATGGCGCAGTCACCGCTCGCCTTTGAGATCCAGGATTTGCGTGGCCGCAAAGAACGGGCGGCGGTTGACGTTGCCTATCTCGACAGCCAGATCCAGTGGATCCGCGCCCATCAGGCCCAGGATAGCAAGGCGGCGGAACTGGCCGCCCTCGAGAAGAGTCTGGCCAGTGCCCGGGAAGCCTTCCAGGCCCTGGAGAAGCAGGAAGACGAACTGGTGAAGGCTCGCGGCGCTCAGGCGGTGCCCAGCGATGTGGTGATCCCCGGCGATGTGCTTGAAGTGTACGTCACCGAGGACGCCGGCTTCAACGGTGTCTACCAGGTCCGCCGCGGCGGCTACATCGTGATTCCCCAGGTTGGCCGCATCCAGGTGGCCGGCTATCCCGTGGCGGCGGCCGAGGCCGCTGTGAAGGGGTCCCTCGAAGTTTCCTTCCTCCGCCAGGCCACTGTTCTGGTCGAGCGTCGTGCCTCTCAGGCCAGTGCCGCGGCACCGCTCAAGGAAGGCATCCTCTACGACGGTGAATTCGTCACCCGCCGTCCCGGCGTCGCTCCCATCGCCGGGGTGGGTGGAGCCAGCTTGGTGTCCACCATCCTCCGGGAAGGCGGCACCAGCCCCTTCGCCGATATGGAGAACGTCCGCGTCCTCCGCCTGGTTGATGGCAAGCCGCTGATGGAGACGGTCAACGTCGACGCCGTCCTGGCTGGCGACGAGCTGGCTTCCGACCTGACTCTCCGGGGCGACGACATCGTCATTGTGCCTACCCGCGTGGGCAAGACCGACGAAGTCTATGTGACCGGGCGGGTCTTCAACTCCGGCATCCTCCCCCTCCGCAAGGAAGAGGAAATCACCGCCTACAGCGCCATTCTCCGGATGGGTGGCTTCCAGCGCTTTGCGAATCTGCGCAAGGCCTACGTCCTCCGTGACGAGGGCGACGGCATCAAGATTCGGATGAACGTGGACCTGCGCGCCGTCGAGAAGGGCAACGCTCCCGACTTGGTCCTGCAGAGCGGCGACATTGTGGTTGTTCCGGAGAAGTTCTTCAGCTTCTAGCGTGTGCCCTGCAGGTGTCTCCTCCGAATCACAACCTTCGGAGGAGGCGACTAGAGACACCGGTGGGGTTCTTGCATCATGCTACAGAGAATGAGTCGAGAGTTCCCCCTTGAAAAGAACCGGTTCCCAGGGAGCGATGTCAATCCTCCCTGGGATTTTCTTTGCTCGAAACTTTGGTTGAACAGGATGTGGCGGTAGCAGTCCGGGTGGATGTGCAGCATTTCCCCTTGGGAATGGAAGCTGATCCGGTCGGTTTGAAAGCCGTCGAAGGTTGAGGAAAGCGATGCCCGCAGGAAACAAGAAACGCCATTTCACCCTCGAAGAGCTGGGGTATTTCCTTGCCATCGGGTTGAAGCATCTTCGCTTGATCCTGCTGGTCATGTGTCTGTTCCTCGTGGCCGGGCTGTTCTATGCGGTGTACGCCCGTTCGGTCTTCTACGCCCGTTCTACAATCACTGCGGAATTCACGCCGCGCCTGATGGACACACAGGATATCTACGGCGACGCCAGTATCCGTTATCTGAATCAGGCCTTGAATTCCCCGGAATTGCTGCTTCGTACTGCCCGGCGGCTGGGGGTAAAGACCACCTACGAGCGGTTATCCTCCGATTGTTTGGTGAAATTTCGGAGCTTCGTCCGTTCGGGCAACACGATCGAGCTTCACATCTGGACCTACTCGCATGCCACCTGCGCGGGTTGGGCTGAGGCTACGGTCGAGGAATTCCGGCTCATGCGCGAGGAGCAGCGGCGGCGGCGCACCGACTATGAAATCGAGTCCTACACGCAGGACATGGCGCGCGCCCGGCAGAAAATGGAGCAATACGTGGAGGAGACCGAGGCGTTCATGCGCGAGTCGCAACTTGCATCTGCCCGGCTGGAGCTGGAGGAAGTCCGCTATGTTCCCACGCGGCTGCGACTGGTCGGCACCCGCCTAATCGAGGCCGAACGGGTGCGGGACGAGCTGGCGCGGAATCCCCAGTGGACGATGGTCGAGAAGTTCGCCTTCATCGAGAAGCGTTTGAATGCCGCCGCCGCCGATTTGGTCGGCATGATGCGCCCCGCATCTGTTCCGTCGACCGGGACTTCACAGGTGGTCGTTGTGCCTGCGGCTTCCGTGGTGACGCCCGAGACTGTCCAAGGGGGCGAAAGTTGGAGACGTTTGCTGGCTGAACGCACGGCGGCGGAGGAACAATTCCTTGCCGCCAAGGCAAAGTACCTTCCCGCCCACCCCGCGTTTCGCCAGGCGGAGGAGGCGTTCCGCAAGGCTACGGTCGCTTTGGACAGCGCCTATGCGGCATTCGAGAATCGCCTGCTGTTCGAGATTGAGCATCTTTCCGCCGAGAAGCAGTCGCTCGAACGGCTTCTGCCGGTTTTCCAGGAACGGCAGAGCGCTTTGGGGCGTCTGGAACGGGATTTTGAGCGTTTCACTTCCGGGCGACTGAATTTGACCCAGTCCTACACGGCGATGGCCAAGCGGTTGGAGGTGCTGGATTTCGGTGGCAAACACGAGAAGATGCAGGTGGAATTCGGCGGACACATCTTGCTGAGCCGCCCCGAACGCCCGCGCCATCCGAACCGCATGCGTCTGGCGATGATGTCGCTGGCCGCCGGCCTGGTCTGTGCCGTTGCCGCCGCCTTTGCCATGGAGCATCTGTCGCATACGGTTTCGGTGGTTGAGCAGGCCGAGGAGCACTTGGGCATTCCCGGGCTCGGGGTGATCCCCGTGCTCGCCTCCTCCCACCGGGGGCGCACCGCATTGCTGACCGAAGCGGACCATGCCCAGCGGGAGGTTTTCCGGGTGATTCGGACCAATCTTCTCTTGGACCAGTCGCTGCCCGAGGAACGCCAGGTCATCATGGTGACCAGCGCAACGCCCAAGGAAGGCAAATCCATGACGGCGGCGAATCTGGCTGTTTCCTTTGCCCAGTTGGGGCAAAAGGTGCTGTTGATCGACGCGGATTTCCACCAGGGGCGGCAGCATCGGACCTTCGGCGTGGCCTCCGCGCCTGGTCTTGGCGGGGTGCTTGACGGCGAGATTTCCTGCGCAATGGCTTGTCAGCATTCCAGCGTGCCGAATCTCGACGTGATGGCCAATGACCGCAAGGGGCGCAGTGTTTCGGAACTGCTCTCGCGTCCCGCTTTGGGCGAGATGATCCAGGGGTTGCGCGAGCGTTACGACCGGATCATTGTCGATACCCCGCCGGTTCTTGGGCTTGCCGAGACTTGCGTGCTGGCCCCGCATGCGGACGGCGTGATTTTCGTGCTTTGGAGTTCCCGCACGCCCGTGTCCCAGTTGCAGGCCGCGCTGCGGATGCTGGTCTCGAACGGTGCCCAGATTTTCGGCTGCATCGTCAATCGTCTGGACCTCGGGGTGGCGACGAACTACTACTACTACTACTACTACTCCGATTACTACTACCACAGCTACCACCGGCTTACCGAGGGCAAGGTGTCCGACGCGGAGCCGGAGGAACCCGAGGCGACTCGTGTTTGAGGGCGTGGTTTTCCGGGGTGCCGCCCCGGTTCCGGCCGCCGGGCGGGGAGACGCCCGGCGGAACTTGGCTGGACGAGGCTAGATGTCTGATTTTGCCGCCATAGTAGCGTTCCTGATTCTGGTCTATGTCCGACCCCAGGAATGGATTCCCGGCGTTGGCTTCCTGAGGCCAGGACTGGTGACCATGATCTGGGCCGTGGCGGCGATGGTCATGCGCACCTCCCCGCGCCCGGTTCGTCTGCGGGATTTGTTCCGCACTCCGCACGACTATGTGATGTGGGCCTTTTTTCTGTGGATGGCCTTCGCCACCCCGCCCATGTGGGACACCTTCAACGCCAACAAGAGCTTTCTGGTTTTCTATATCGCGACGGTGAACATCTTGACCAGCCGCGACCGCATCGAGGGTTTTCTCTGGTGGTGGGCGGCGATGATTCTGTTCATTTGTCTGCTGGGGGTCGGGGTTGAATTTGGTTTTGACCCCACGAACGCCCGGGACATCGTGGAGGGACAGATGAAGGGGCGGCTTGTTCTGGGCATGTCCATTTTCAACAACCCGAATGCGCTGGGGCATGGCATCGCGCCAGTAATACCGATGATCTACTATCTTTTGTTCTGGCGTCGTTCCTTCGCGGCCCGGGTCTTTGTGCTTGCTCTTCTTCCTCTCCCTGCCTTTTGCCTTTTTCTCACGGAATCGAAAGGGGCCTACGTCACTTCGGCTTTCGCATTGGTCGGCGGTTTGATTTTCGGGCGACCCCGGCTTGTGCAGATCATCATGCTGGTGGTCGCCGTGAATGTGGGTGGCGCGGTGCTGTACCGCTTGCCGCGCATGGAAGTGATGCGCGGGGGTCGGGCCAGTGCCAAGGAAGAAGGGATTGCGGGCCGGGTGTTCGCTTTCCGCTATGGCTGGGATGTCTACCACCGGGACACCAAAGGGCTGGGGAAGGACAACTTCATGCGCTCGATCCAGCGCGAGCGGAAATGGGGGATTTCCCCGCACAGTGTCTACGTGCAGGTCGGGGCCGAACTGGGCGCGACCGGTCTTTTCCTCTACCTGGGAATCCTGTATTTCTCGATGAAAAGCCTGTGCATGGCGTCCTGCGGGAGCGAGCAGGAGGAGCGCATCCGCCGGGTGTTGATGGGGGTGTTTCTGGCCTTCTGCATGTCGGGCTGGCTCATCACGTTCACCTATCGTGCCCATTTCTTCTTCCAGGCGGGAGTGGTGGCGGCTTTCCATCGCCTGCTGCTGCGCAAAGGGCGGGACGAGACGGAGATCGAACCGCAGCCCGCAGGCATGCTTAGCCTGGCCGGTCCCTGCGAACCGCCTTCCCCCTCGCCGTTGTATTGCGCGCCGGGGCGGGGGCTTGTCGGCAGACGGCATGGCTATCTGGCCATGGTGACCGATGTCCCCTCCCGAATGCCTGGAATCCGGAAGGACTGGAACCGGCTCACGGTGTTCGACGTGGTGGCGATGCTGGCCGTGAACAAGGCGGTGCTGATGGTCTGGTCCTACATCATCACGCACATGTAGGCACAATAGGCCACGTTCGGCGCGACGGAGAGGCATTGGAATTCATTTCGCTGCCTCGGATTTCCCCGTTCCACTCTTGCTTTCCAGCAGGCGCGGCCCCCGCCGCGCTTGTTGCGCGTCGCGATTTCGCGAATCT
>LVAZ01000015.1 GCA_001603055.1 Victivallales bacterium Lenti_02 | reverse complement strand
CCCACCCCGCCCTGCTCGAATACGCCGACCTGGTGACCGAGATGCGCGAGGTCAAGCACTACTACACCCAGGGCGTCGGCGCCCGCCGGGGGATCGAATCGTGAACCGCCGCCACCTTCCCGCCCTGCTGCTCGGGGCCTTGCTGCTCGCGGCCTGCTCCCCGGCCCCGGCCCGCCGGGAAGGCCCGCCGCAGCGCATCGTCTCCCTTTCCCCCAACCTCACCGAGACCCTCTTCGCCCTCGGGGTCGGCGAGCGCGTGGTCGGCGTCACCGCCTACTGCGCCTACCCTCCCGAGGTGGCCGCCCTGCCCCGCGTCGGCGGCCAGATGGACGCCAATCCCGAGGCCATCGCCGCGCTCCGGCCGGACCTCGTGGTGCTGTTCGACTATCAGGAGAGAATCGGCCGCCAGGTCGCCGCCATCGGCACCCCCGTCCTGATGGTGCCCGGCAAGTCGCTCGACGACATCCTGTCCCTCGTCGAGCGGCTCGGCGAGGCCTGCGCCGTCCCCGCCAACGCCCGGTTGCTGCGCGACGGCATGGAGGAGCGCATCGAGGCCGTCCGCCGGCGCGTCGCGGAACGCCCCCGCCCCAAGGTGCTGGTGAGCGTGGACCGCCCGCCCGGCAAAGCGGTCGGCAGTCTCTATCTGGCCGGCGACGACGGCTACTTCGACACCCTGATCGACTATGCCGGCGGCCGGAACGTCTGCGCGGGAATCGGCATCGCCTATCCCCTGATCCCCGCCGAAGGCATCGCCGAAATGAATCCCGACATCATCATCGACCTCTGCACGGGCGCCGTCGGCCAGGGCCACCGTCCCGAGACCCTGGCGGCGGACTGGGCCGCCCTGCGCGGCGTGGAGGCGGTCAAAACCGGCCGCATCCATGTCCTGACCGAAACCTACGCCACCGTGCCGGGACCGCGCACCGTGGACTTCCTCGAACACCTGGCCGACCTTCTCCATCCGGCGGAGGACCAACCATGATCGAGGTGCGCGACCTGGCGTGCAGCCGGAACGGACGGCGGATTCTGCGCGGGATTTCCCTCACCGTGGCGGACGGCGAGTTCCTGGCCATCGTCGGCCCCAACGGCGCGGGCAAGACCACCCTGCTCAAGTGCCTTCTCCAACTGGTGCCCGGCTGGGAGGGGGACATCCTCCTTTCCGGAACGCCCATCCGCTCCCTCACCTCCCGCCAACTGGCCCGCCAACTGGCCTACGTGCCCCAGATTCCGCGCAGCGACACCCCCTACGGCGTGCGCGAGTTCGTCCTCATGGGCCGCTACGCCTGCCATTCCCCCCTCGCCTCGCCGGGCCGGAGCGACCGCCTGGCGGCGGACCGCGCCCTGGACCTGGCGGGCATCGGCGAGCTGGCCGAACGGACCCTGGACACCCTGAGCGGCGGCGAGCGCCAGCGGGCCTACATCGCCGCCGCCCTGGCCCAGGAGGCCCCGGTCCTGCTGCTCGACGAACCCAGCTCCCAGCTCGACCCCCGCCACCGCCACGAAGTGGGGCTCCTACTCCGGCGGCTCCAGGCCGAACGCGGCCTCACCATCGTCCTCGTCTCCCACGACCTCAACGAGGCCTCCCAGCGCGCCGACCGCATCCTCGCCCTGTGCGACGGCCAGGTAGCCAAGCTCGGCCCCCCCGAGCAGATCATGACCGCCGAGGAACTCGGCCGCATCTTCGCCACCCGCTTCGCCCTCGTCCCCCACCCCCGGACCGGTCGCCCCTTCGCCCTGCCCGAAGAGTAGGGCAACGGTCTACGGCAGCGTGATCGGCCCGATTTCCCTGGGGGTGCCGCCGACCCGGACACCGCTCAGCTCGGGAACATGGTGGTACTCGAAAAAGACGCGCGGCGGAATTTCGGCGCGGTAGATCTGCTGGCGGTCCACCACCTGCCAGCCCACCCCCTCGACCTTGGCCCGCTCGACCCAGATCACATCCACGCTGTGGATGCAGCCCTGGAGCACGGCCCCGCTCTCGGCCAGGGCGGTGCCGAGGCGCATCTGCTGGAGAAAGACCCCGGCCCGGACGCCGTTGCTCTCCAGCCGCTCGAACCGTTTGTGGTCGAAGAACCCCTCCCAGCCGCCAATCCGGTCCTGCCGGGGGCTGAGGGTGTCGCGGACCTCGGCCAGAAACTGGTCGATGGGCTGCCCGGGGTCGCCGTCGCGCATCAGCAGAACCCCCTCGTGGATTTTCATGGTCTTCGCGTCGATGACCACGATGTCGTAGCGGTCGACGGGCAGATTCCAGAAAATGGCCCCCGCCCCGTCGTCGATGGGTTTGCCGAGGTAGGGCTTGAAGGATTCCCGCTCCGTCTCGACGGTGCCCTCGCGGGTCTTGCGGTCCTTGCGCCATTTGCGCCCCCAGGCCACGACCAGCCGTTCGCCGGGCGTGGCGAAGCGCACGGTGAGCCGCCCCTCGTTCTCCTCGGGGTTCGCGGGCTTGGCGTAGAGATAGGTGCCCACGGGAACCTTGTTGGTGACGTCCGCCAGCACCACGGGCAGCAGCGCCGCCACGATCAGAAGGGGGAATGCGCGCTTCATTTCATCGACTCCTTCGCCTGTTGCGCGGCCGGATGGTTCGGATAGTCGGCGGCGATTTTCTGGAAGACCTCCTTCGCCTTCTCCGCGTTCCCCGCCTGGCGGAGGATGAGCCCCCGCTGCAATTCGACTTCGGGCAGGTTGGGCAGGAGGGGGTCCATGAGAATCGCGCCGTCCAGCTCGGCGAGCGCCCCGTCGAGCCAGCCGAGCCGCTGCCAGTAGCGGGCGCGGGCCAGCGGCAGGGTGCCGTGCAGCCGGTCGATGGGGGCCACGTCCGACCATTCGTGCAGCACCTTGCGGGCATCGATGAGAAAGCCCTCCTTCATGAGGTCGTAGTGCCGCTGGCGGAGGGCGTTGCTCTGGACGGCGGCGGAGCGCTGCCGGGAACCGAGTTCGCGGGTGCCGAGCAGCTCGTCGAGCACCGGCTTGGCCTCGGCGACCTTGCCCTGGAGGATTTGCAGGTCGAGCTCCAGGCCGCGCAGCATGATCTCCCGGTCCTTGGGAGCGCCCCGGCGCATGCGCGCCAGCAGGCGTTCCGCCTCGGCGAAATCCCGGGTCCGGTAGAGCAGGAACTCGACGTACTCGCGGGCGGCGTCGCCCCAGGCGGCGCTGCCCCGCGCGAGCTGCTCGGCGCGGGCATAGGCGGCGGCGCTCTTCTCGGGAAAGTTGCGGGCGGCGGCGCGGGCCAGCCCGAGGAAAGTCGGCAACTGGTCCTCCGCCGCGAGATCGCGCTGGGCGGCGAGGGCCTCGTACAGCGGCAGCGCGTCCTCGTTCAGCTCGCGGAAATTCAGGAAATGGATATAGCCCTTGAGGGTGGCGGCGCTGAGATCGGCCAGATTGGCGGAGAGCATCAGGGCCGCGTACTGCTTGAACTGGTCGTTGTCGCGCAGGGAAAACGCGGGCGGGGGGACTTCGCTGATGGGCACCGCGCCCTGGGCGGTGGCCCGGCGGCGGGTGACGCGCACCGGCAGGCTCTGCAGGCCGGCCACGATGCGCCGGGCGCTGGTCCCCTCGCGCCGCAGCCCGTCGCGGAAGAGGAACTCCGCCTCCTTGCCGTCATAGGCGCCCACCTCGACCTCGGTGTAGTAGGCGCCGTCGTAGTTGATGTAGGAGAGATTCTTCGTCCAGAACAGCGGATTGGGCTGGTCCCGGTGCCTGGCCTCGACCCCGGCGAATTTGGTCTGCCCCGGCTGGGCGAAATCCTGGGGGCGGAGCACCTGCGAGGTTTTCCCGTCGAGGATGCGCGCCACCACCGCCATGAGGTCCCCGCCGAAATCGGCCAGGACCAGGCGGATTTTGTGGAGCCCGGCAGTGAGGGCGACCTCCTTGCGGAACTCGCCGCGGGCGGCGGCATGGGCCCAGTTCCGGCCGTTGCGCTCGATCAGCAGCTTGTCGCCGATGAACAGATAGCCCGCGTCGTCGGTGACGATCATGTAGGTGTAGGTCCCCGCCTGCGGGATGCGCAGATAGCCCTCGAAGACCAGAAACACGGGGTCGGTCGAGTCCACCGGATTGTAGGACTGCTCGATCTTGTCCACGAAGACGGAACCGACCAGCTTGGAATCCGCCAGCCGTTTCTCGACCTGCGCCCAGTTCGCGGCATCGCCCTCGGGCAGGGTGCGCACCTGGCAGAGCAGGCTGGGCAGAAAGGCGGTCTGATGCACGGGGGCGCGGGTGCCCGAGCCGAAATACAGGTAGAGTTCCTTGGAGCGGGGCAGAGTCCGGACCAGGGCGAGCGCCTCGTTCAGCGGCCCCTTGCCGAGCGGCAGCAGGGCCAGTTGCTGGCCGTCCTGGTCGAAGGCCATCAAATCGCTGCCGTCCTCGGCCCCGAGCCCGCAGACGGGCACGGAGACGGCGGTGCCCCCCTTGTCGTGGTTGGGCTGCGAGACCACCTCGAAGACCGCCCGATAGGGCGAGTCGCCGTGATGCCAGGGCGCGCGGGTGAAGGCCGGAGCCGGAACCCCGGCCAGCAGCAGGAGAAGCCAGGAGCGGAGCCGGAGTCCGGATAGGATGCGTCTCATGCCGGGTTCAGCCTTTCGTGGCGAAGGGACAATGCAGGAGCAACGCTACAACCTAGCATCATCCGGGCCAAGCAACCAACCGGCGCTGCCGCCGCGCTACTCGATCTCGCGGACGACGGCGCGCCGCCCGCTGCCGGCCGTCAGGTCGGGCAGCCGAATCCGCCCCTCGTCCCCGTCCGCTCCGCCGTTGCCGGGCGGACGCAGGCGGGAAATCTCCTTCTCGGTCTCGGTCTCGACCAGGACCACTTCGACTTCGGGAGTGTAGACGACTTCGGCGATGCCGATCTGGACCCGCGCCCCGTTGGCCAGCACGCTTTCCTGGACGCGCTCGCGGTCCACGTAGGTCCCGGTCTCGGTGTCCAGGTCGCGCACATGCCAGGCGTTGTCGCGGAAGAAGAACTCGCAATGGCGGGGCGCCAGGCTGGCGTCGCCGGGCAGGCTCACGTCGTTGCCGTCGCGGCTGCGCCCGATCCGCAACGTCTCGTGCATGGCCCGGCGGACCGGCTCCTGCGCCCCTTGGGCAGCCACACAGACCAGGAATTTCGCATTCATGCTTGGACTCCTTCGTCGGCAACGGGAAACTGGCGGGGCACCATAGCCCGCCCCGGAACCAGCGTCAATCCAGGTTCTTGAAGAAGACGCGCTTGGCCTTGCCGGGCTGGCGCGGCAGGCTGCCGGGGGCGAGCACGTCGCCCTTGGGCGAGAACTGGAGACGCTCCTTGAGATGCTTCTCGACCATGTAGCCGGTCACTCCCGGTTCCGCCTCGACCAGAATGCGGACGTCGCGCACGCCCTCGTGGTCCTCGATGAGAATCTGGTACTCGGGCAGCACGCCGGGGATTTCGAGCAGGGCCTGCTCGACCTGTTTGGGGAAGAAATTGACGCCCTTGACGATGAGCATGTCGTCCACCCGGCCGGTGATCCGGTTCAGGCGGAGGGAGGTGCGGCCGCAGGCGCAGCGCCCGCGGCTGCGCACGCTGGTCAGATCGCCGGTGCGGAAACGGATCACGGGGATGGCCTCGCGGCAGAGGGAGGTGAAGACCACCTCGCCGGGCTGGCCGTCGGGCACCGGCTCGCCGGTGGCGGGGTCCACGATCTCGACGATGTACTGGTCCTCCCAGACGTGGATGCCCTCGTGGGCGGGGCAGTCCATGCCGGTGGTGCCGACGCCGCCGGTCTCGGTCATGCCGTAGATGTCGAAGGCCTCGATGCCCAGGGAGGACTCGATCTTCTGGCGCATGCTGTCCGAGAAGGTCTCCGCGCCGAAGATGCCGATTTTCAGGTCGGGCAGGTCGGCGGCGGTCTCGTCGAGCACTTCCTTGATGCGGACGGCGTAGGAGACGACGCCCATCAGGGCCTTGACCTTGAAGTCCTGCATGAGCTGGATTTGGCGGGGGGTGTTGCCCGAGCCGGTGGGGATGATGAACAGGCCGGCCTTGCGTCCGCCGTGGTAGAAGCCGAAGCCGCCGTTGAAGAGGCCGAAGGAGGGGGTGATTTGAATGGCCTCGCCCCGGTCGATGCCGGCCATCCGATAGCAGCGGGCCATGCACTCGGCCCACTGGTTCAGGTCCGCCTCGGTGTAGGCCATCACCACCGGCGTGCCGGTGGAGCCCGAACTCATGTGCATCTCGCGCAGCTCGTTCTGCTCGACGCACAGCATGCCGAGGGGGTAGCTGATGCGGAAGCTGTCCTTGTCCATGAAGGGCAGGCGGCGGATGTCCTCGGGCGTCCGGATATCGCCGGGATCGATCCCCGCCAGGCTGTCGCGGTAGAGGGGATTGCGCTCGCGCGCCCGGACCACCGTGGCCCGCAGCCGCTCCACTTGCCGGGCGGCCAACTCGTCGCGGGACATGGTTTCGGCGCGTTCGTTCCAATACAACGTCATCGGCGGTTCCTCGGGCTGGCCGGTTGCGGGTGGCGGAAGACCGGGCAGTATAGACGCGGGCGCGGGCTTTTCAACGAAGCCGCCGCCGCTTTACAGCCCGCCGCCGTACTGCGCGTCGTCCGGCTCCTGGAGATCGGGCCTTGCGCTCAACGTGCGAATCGGCACCGACCTCAGAAAAACCCAATCACACCGGTTGCGAGCGCAATCACGCCTGCCACCTTGAGGTGCTTGCCGTACTTCGCCACGAATCTCGCATTCGCTTCGGCGTCTTTCGAGGTAGCGACCCTGCCGAAGCCAACCAGTGTGAAGTAGATACCGAAGGTAAGCACCGCAATCGCGCTGATCATCGTCTATCCCTCTGCTCCTGCCAGGAACCCATGCGCCCGCGACCAGCAGAGACAGACGCTAGGCGGAAGCAATGCTCGTACGAGCATCGTCCCATGCGGCATCTGTCCATATCCGGACCTCATCCAGCAGAGCCTTGTCGCTGCCGTCGAAGAAATCGACGAGACGGCATCGGTCTAAAACGAGACCCGCGTCGTTGCCAGTCTCCATCCAGTGCGCTTTGAGCGCTTCCGATACACAGAACGCCCTCACTGGTCCGACTATCGGGGCATCCCTGAACCATTTGCGGATGAAGGAATCCGGCTGGAGCTTGGCGGTGCTGTCGCGCCACGAGGTGCCGGTCTTGCACTGGGCAAAGACAATTAGCTGCCCAGGTCGCCTGTCCGAGAATGGGACCCAGGCCACAGCATCGAGCTTTCCATCGACCGCATGGGTAGGTTCCGGATCGAGGTTCTTGAACCCCCCGCCCTCACCAAGCTCGTCGCATAGCGAATTCACCTTGGCGGCAAAGCCACCGGAAACCGCCGTGCCAAACACTGTGCTTCTTGCCCGAACCGGGCCGAGGTAATGCCTAAGCACGCTTGATGCGACTTTCTCAAGGAGCAAAGCCCCATCTATCCCGCCGTGATTCCGCCGGACGCGCATATTCAGTCGGGTACTGAGAAGCAGATACAGGTAAAGCGCTGACTTCGGGCTGCACGATCCCGAATCGAACCTCACGGCTGTGCCGTTCTCGTTGATCTCGAATGGGTAGCCAGAGCCACAGGCCAATGCTCTGTCCTGAAGCTCGTTCATCACCTCACCCATCAAACTGGTTGTGCTATCGTCCTCATCCTCGCATCCGGAAGTTCCCTCGTTCTCCTCTTCGCGGCCAAGCGCTGCGACTATCTCGCGCTGGGAGACCCGCTGGTCTCGCCATGCCTGTAGTTCCACAAAGTCTGCCAGTTCCTCCCGCTCCGCCTCGGGAGAAGGTATGCTGGGAAGCATGAACACGTTACAGCTCCGTCATTCGCTGCTTCTTTCCGCCGGAGAACTTCCGATGCATCTCATCGTAGATGTCCTCCGCCATCTGCGCCACGGAACCAGCAACCCTGAGCAACTGCTCCGACCCATCATACCCAGTCGTCAGGTGTGCGCGGGCTCGGAGCAATTCACGCTTGGCAGCCAGTATGGACTCCTCGAACACCGAGGACGAAGGCCTGCTCAACTCGTAGGCGCGCTGTAGGTCGCGATCATCACGGAGTGCAGAAACAGCTTCCATGCTCCCGAGGACCGCATTCAGTTGCCGAAGATGGGGGTTCTGAGATTCGACAACCGGCAGGGACTTCTCACGCTTGCTGCCATACAGCCATCTACAGAGTTCGCCAAGCTGCGACAGGCGGCCCACGGGGACAGGATCTTCTGCCTCCTCCTCCTCCGAACGGAGGTCGATGAAAGAGCTGATGTTGTCGTAGTCCAGCCCTGTGTACAGATGCGAAAATGAGAGATGCGGGCGGTATCTGTCATCGCGATCATAGACCTTCGTCCTCTCCGCCTGCTCAAGGACCATCAGTCCCCGGTATAGACGACGGACCGTATTGTGGCGGTCACCGATCTGGTCGGCTATGTCGCAGAGGGCGATGCCGTACTGCCGGTGGACATCCGCGATGTACTTCGCCTTCGCGTAGCTTGTCCACTTTGCTGGTCCGTTCACATGCTTGAAACCGAGGTACCTCCAGGAGTCCCTGCGGTCGGACATAGCCACAGGTAACCTGTTCTCCAGATCCTCTCGCTCGCGTGCCTGAAGCTCCGGGATCGGCCAGCCGTCTCGCTCCCTCGTACTCCGGTCGAGAAGGACCTTTACGGCGGCAAGCCGACGGTTACCTTCGATAACGATCTTCCTACCTTCCTCCTCCGCGACAATCAGTGGCTCGTGCTCGAAGAAGCCGCTGGCGGCGATTGATTGCACGAGCTCGCGCACGTCCATGGTGTCCCACAGAATCTGGAGTATATCCGCATCTGTGGACGCGCTCGTCACACCGTACTCAACGAGCCGAGGATTGGCCCGGTCGAAGTTAAGCTCGGACGCAGGCATCCGGACAGTATTGTTGGCGGTCACACTCATGCTACCTCACCTTGCTGGACGGGTTCCAGTGGTCGAGAGCCGCCATTGCCGCGACATGTCTGCGGAATGGCCACATGGTTGGGGAAGATAATGAGCTCCCTGGCAATGCGTTTGGCCTGGAGCGTGTAGCGGGTTGGCAGCAAACGCATATTGCAGTGCCGACGATAGATTCTGCGTACTAGCTCGCTGTCATCGTAGGACATCAGCCACGGCAGGACATTCTGTCGTGCCATATACCGCGCGAGTAACAGATGGTCACGCTTCTCATACGCATTGAGGTAGAGTCGCTGTCCCTTCTGGACGTATGGTGGGTCAAGATACACGAACGCCTTTCGCCGCTGTTCTCCCCTCGGTAGGCATTGCTTCAGAAAGTCAACGGCATCCATGTTTGACACCCTGATGACGTCTCGGTAGGCAGACAAAGCAGTCAGCCGTTCCGCCAAGGCGATCCGGTTGAAGCGCACGTCCATGCGCCACTCCCCCTTTTGCTCATAGCCACCAATCGGGCCAGCACCCGTCAACACGCCGGACCGATTGCACCGGTTCATATAGAAGGCGGAAAAGCCAACATCGAACGGCTGGTTCGCCCCGGGGTCAAGGCATACACGCTGCTGCTTCCGCCATTCATCCATGTCCAACTGAACAGACATCAATCGTTCCACGAAGCGGGCCGTCTCGAACAAGGCGGCCCGCCAAAAGCAGTATACCCGCTCGTCGGCGTCATTCAGGTGCAACCGACAGACTACCTCTTCGCGGAGCAGCGAGAGCGCGGCCCCCGCTCCCCCAGCATATGGCTCATAGTAGGAGCACCCCCGGAGATCATTCAGGTCTATTGTGTCGCACAGAAGGTTAGCCAACGCGGCTTTACCGCCGGGATAGCGCAATGGGCTGGCTAGGTTCATGGCAGACCTCTAGGTAGGCATGGGGCAGGGCGGAGTATGGCCCGTGTTTGACACTCTGGACTATAGCCCATCAAGGCTGTTCTGCGTCCATCTCTGGCTCTACTCCTCTCTTGCACGGCAGTTTCGCTGGGGTGTGGGAACATGGCTGTGCGACCGAAGTGGCAACGTGATTTCAGAACATCCTCATTGGAAGCTGCTTACCCTTGATCTGCCAGCTATTCCGGCCTTGGCGTGAAATCGTCCCTGCGTGACATTTGGCGCTAATCCCACGTTCGGGTGCCCATTCATCAGCCGTCACTAGGCACCAGGAGGCTCTTCGCACGAGGTCTAGCAGTCGCTGCCGGTGTAGTGCGCGTCGTCCGGCTCCTGGAGGTCGGGGCCGACCAGATGGAGCCCGCCGTCCACGTAGAGAATCTGGCCGGTGATGGTCTCGGCCTGGGCGAGGAAGAGACAGGCCTCGGCGATTTCCTCGGGGTCCGAGCGCTGGGCCATGGGCACGTATTTGATGAGCCGCTCGATTTTCTCGGGCGCGATGCCCGGCGGGGTGAGGACGATGCCGGGGGCCACGGCGTTCACCCGGATGCGGGGCGCCCATTGCACGGCGGCGGCCTCGGTGGCGTCGCGCAGGCTCTTCTTGGCGAAACCGTAGGTGCCCGCCGAGGGGTCCACGGTGGCCACGCGCTGGTCGAGGATGTTGATGATGCTGCCCTCCTCGCAGAACCGGGCGAAGTCCCGCATGAGCAGGAAAGGGGCCTCGAAGTTGATTTGGAAATCCTCGCGGAGGCTTTCGCTGATGACGTTGGCAAGCTGGCAGCGCCGGTAGACGGAGGCGTTGTTGATCAGGCAGTTCAGGCTCCGCCCGCCCCCCATCAGGCCGGGGATCAGCGCCTCGCGCTCGCCATCCACCAGCAGATCGGCCTGCACCAGCTCGTGCCCCGGCGAAATCTGTTCGAGCATGGCCAGCAGCTCGCGGGCGGGCTCCTCGCTCTGGTTGTAGTGAACCACGACCGTGGACCCGGCCTTGGCGAACTGCAACGCAATCTGCCGGCCGATGCGGACGCTGGCCCCGGTAATCAGCACGCGCGAGTTGGCAAGGGATTTCATGGGGGCCTCCTGGATGGCTCGACCAAAGGGGAGGATGACAACCGGACACGCCGGAAAGCTAGCCGCGCGCCCCCGCGTTTCAAGATGTCCCGCTACCGTCCCTTGCGGGTGATCTCGAGGAAGCAGGCCTCGACGGCGAGTTCCTCGGGAACATTGAGTTCCAGATTGCGGACCAGGCTGGCCACATAGGTGGTGGCGGCGAGGGCGGGATTGTAGGCGGGGACGGCGCGGAATTCAGCGGGGACGGCCGCGAGGATTTCGGGATGGGGAATGGCTTCGTCGGCAATGCCCGCCGCGCGGATGCTCTGCTGGAGAAACCAAGTCTGGATGGCGTCGTTGACGGCGTTGCGGCGGCGGAGGTACTCCGCCTCGATCCGGGCCTTCTGCTGGTCTTCGAGCTTCTTGCGCAGCTTGGTGTCGCCCTCGGTGACGATGTCCCAGCGTTCGTCGCGCTCGGTCTCGACCTGGGCCTCGGCCTCCTCGCGGAGTTTGGCGTAGACCCCGGCGAGCTGGCGGGCGGCGCGGATGGCGGCAAAGGCGCCCGCGCCGGGCTGGAGCTGGGCGACGATGGGGAAGACGCCGTGCGCGAAGGCGAGCGGATACTGGTTGCGGTTGGTGCGCAGGGAGAGCAGTTGGCAGCGCGAGCGGATGGTGGGCAGAAGCTGGCGGTGGCGGGCGGAATAGAGGACGAGAATGGTCCGGGGCGGCGGTTCCTCGAGGGTCTTGAGGAAGGCGTTCTGGGCCTGCTCGTTCAGGCAGTCCGCCTCGGCGATCACCCCGAACTTGATCCGGCTGCCGCCGACCGACAGGGTGAGCTGGTGCTCGAATTCGCGCATCTTGTCCACGACGATGAGCCGGGATTTGGATTCGGGGACGAGGTTGTAGCGTTCGCTGTAGTTGTTTTCCGCCAGTTGGCGGCAGTCCTGGCAGGTGCCGCAGGCGTCGCCCCCGGCGGTGGGGGTCTTGCAGGCGCAGACCTGGAGCCAGGCGGTGGCGAAGCGGGCCAGCAGGTCCACGTCGTCCCCGGCGAAGAGATAGCTCTGCCCGATGCGGTCCTTGAGCTTGGTGTGGCACAGGCACTCGCAGAGGGCGGGAAACTGGGCTTGGAACTCAGCCAAGGGCATGATCGAGACACTCCAGGACGTGGCGGTGGACGGCGGCGGGCGGGGCCTCGCCGTCGAGCACCCGGAACCGCTCGGGATGGCGCTCGGCGAGGGCCAGGAATCCCTGGCGGACGGTCTCGTGGAAGGGCCGCGCCTCCGCCTCGATCCGGTCCACCGGAGCGCCCTGCGACCGGGCGCGGGCGCGGGAGAAGCCCGTCTCGACGGAGACATCGAGGACGAAGGTGAGGTCCGGCCAGCAGTCGCCGAGGGTGAAGTCGTGCAGCCGCTCGATGAAGGCCGGATCGAGCCCCCGGGCGAGTCCCTGGTAGACGGTGGTCGAGTCGGCGAACCGGTCGCAGAGAACCACGCCGCCCTGTTCGAGATGGGGCCGGATGACATGGCGGACAAGCTGGGCGCGGCTGGCGCCGAACATCAGGAGTTCCGCCTCGGGGGCGACGCTCCCCGGCCCGCCGAAGTGCTTGACCAAACGGCGCAGTTCCTCGCCGAGGGGGGTGCCGCCGGGCTCGCGGGTGGTGAGGACCGCGCGGCCGCGCTGGCGGAACACGTCGGCCAGCAGGGAGATCTGGGTCGACTTGCCCGCGCCCTCGGGACCCTCGAAAGTGATGAAAAGACCGGTTCGGTTCACGGCGGACTCATGGTTGGGGACGATGCGGCGACCTTGCAGGAAGGCTTCGAATATACTAGGTTCACGGCTGGTTCCCAACGCCCGCCCACCGGAGCCGTCCCGCTCCGGCTTTCCCAAGGAATGCAGCCATGAGCCCGAAAAAGTCCGCCGCCACCGCGAAAACGTCCTTCTCCCGCCGCGACGAGAACGCCTATCTCGCCCTGAAAAAGGGCGAGGAGCGCAAGCTCGAAGCCTATTGCCGGGAGTACATGGATTTCCTGAGCGCGGCCAAGACCGAGCGCGAGGCGCACGATCTGGCCGTGGCCGCCGCCCGCGCCAAGGGCTTCCGCAACCTCGACGAATGCCTGGCTGCGGGCAAGCCCCTCGAACCCGGCACCAAAGTCTACCGCAGTTGCCGGGGCAAGACCCTGTTTCTGGCGGTGGTGGGCAAAAAACCCCTGGCCGAGGGCCTCCACATCGTCGGTGGCCATACCGACTCCCCGCGCCTCGACGCCAAGCCGAACCCCCTCTACGAGGACGGCGAGGTGGCGCTCCTCGACACCCACTACTACGGCGGCATCAAGAAATACCAGTGGGTGGCCCTGCCCCTGGCCCTGCACGGGGTGGTGGTGAAGACCACCGGCGAAACCGTCACCGTCAATATCGGCGAGGACTTGGCCGACCCCGTGTTCGTCATCACCGACCTCCTGCCCCATCTGGGCAAGGACCAGGCCGAGAAGAAACTGGCCGAAGCCATTCCCGGCGAGGGGCTGAACGTGCTCTTCGGCAGCCGCCCGAGCCCGGACACCGAGGAGAAGGACAAGGTGAAGCACCGCCTGCTCGGCCTGCTCCACGAACGCTACGGCATCGTCGAGGAGGACTTCGTCAGCGCCGAACTCGAGATCGTCCCGGCGGGACCGGCCCGCGAGCTGGGGCTCGACCGCTCGATGATCCTCGGCTACGGCCACGACGACCGCATCTGCGCCTACGCCGGGCTGCGCGGCCTGCTCGATCTCACGGAAACCCCCGAGTACACCGCCGTCGTCCTGCTCTGCGACAAGGAGGAAATCGGCTCGGTCGGCGCCACCGGCATGGATTCGGTGTTCTTCGAGAACAGCGTGGCCGAACTGCTCGCCCTCGGCGGCGAGGCCCGGCAGGAGCTGGTCCTGCGCCGCTGCCTCGAACGCTCGCGCATGCTCTCCGCCGACGTGAACGTGCTGCACGATCCCAACTTCCCCGACGTCAGCTCGCCCAACAACGCCGCCCGCATCAACCACGGCGTCGCCATCGCCAAATACACCGGAGCCCGCGGCAAGGGCGGATCGAGTGACGCCTCCGCCGAGTTCATGGCCGAAATCCGCCGGGTCTTCGACGCGGCCGGGGTGGCCTGGCAGATGGCCGAGCTGGGCAAGGTGGACCAGGGCGGCGGCGGCACCATCGCCATGTTCCTCGCCCGCTACGGCATGGACGTGGTGGACTGCGGCGTCGGCCTCTTCAGCATGCACGCCCCCTGGGAAGTGGCCGGCAAGCTCGACACCTACATGACCTACAAGGCCTACCACGCCTTCTTCGCGGACGCCCGCTAGACCAATCCCCATGCTCAGCGTCGTCATCCCATGCTACAACGAGGCCAAACGGCTGGGCCCCATGCTGGACCTGGTCCGCGCCCACGCCGGCCTGGGCTGGCAGTGGATTTTCGTGGACGACGGCTCCCGCGACGCCACCGCGGCGGTAGTCGAAACCCTCGCGGCGGACCCGGCGCTCGATGTGGCCCTGGTCCGCCACCCGCGCAACCGGGGCAAGGGCGCCGCCGTGCGCAGCGGTTTCCTGCGGGCGGATCGGGAGCTGGTGGGCTACGTGGACGCCGACCTCGCCGCCTCGCCCCTCGAATTCCAGCCGTTCCTGGACGGGGAAAAACTACGCGCGGGCCGGGAGCTGCTGCTCGGCATCCGCCTCCTGACCGAGGAGAAGCGGGTCGAGCGCACCTTCTTCCGCCATCTCATTGGGCGCATCTACCAGACCTATGTCTCGAACCTGACCGGTTTGACGGTGTATGATACACAGTGCGGCTTCAAGCTGCTCGCCACCGAGCGCGCACGGGCCATCGCCGAACACCTCCATTGCGACGGCTTCGCCTTCGACGTGGAACTGATTTTGCTGGCCCGCGACCGCTTCGGCATGGCCATCCGCGAAGAGCCGATCCACTGGCGCGAGCAGGGCGACAGCCGGGTTCTGCCCCATCACGCGGCCCGCATGTTCTGGGAAATCCTGCGCATCCACCGACGGCTGAAAAAACGACGCGCGGAGGAGAAAAATGAGGAAACTCCATAGAGCCCAGCAGCGCCTTTTCACCCTGATCGAACTCCTAGTGGTGATCGGCATCATCGCTATCCTCGCCGGCTTGCTGATGCCCGCCCTGGCCGGAGCGCGCCGCCGGGCCTGGCAGAGCCAGTGCATCAACAATCTGCGCCAGATCGGCGTCGCCGTCACCCTTTACGCGGGCGACAGCAAGGACCGTCTGCCTCTCTGCTCCCGGCTGGGCGACGGCACCCTGTACGGCCTGCCGGGCCTGCGCACGGTCCTCCGCCCCTACGTGTCCACGCCCGAACTGTTCCACTGTCCCTGCGACCAGGGCGGGGACAGCCTCTTCGCCGGCGAGGGCACCAGCTACGAGTGGAACACCCTGCTCAACGGTCGTTTCATCGACCGGGCCACCCTGAAGATCATCGGCCTGGAACTCGCCCCGCCCCTGCTCGGGGACGGCGAGAAGTTCCATCCGCCCGGCGGCCGCAACTACCTCTATTCCGACGGGCGCGTGACCCAGTCCCTGGAGATGCTGATCGATGAACTCTGAACCCGCGCTCCTCTGCGGGGAGCTGTGCAAACGCTACGGTCGCCACGAGGCGCTGCGCGGCGTGGACCTGCGGGTCGAGCCGGGCCAGGTCTTCGGCCTGCTCGGCCCCAACGGCGCGGGCAAGACCACCCTGATCCGCCTGGTCCTCGGGCTGGCCCTGCCCACCTCGGGCCGGGTGCGGGTTTTCGGCCGCGACCTGTTCACGGAACGGCGCGAGGTGATCCGGCAGGTGGGCGCGGTGGTCGAGGCCCCCTGCTTCTTCCCCTACCTGACCGCCTTCGAGAATCTCCACCATCTGGTGTCGCTGACCCGGGCGCTGCCCCGCGAGCGCATTCTCGACACCCTCGACGCGGTGGGGCTGGCCCCGGTGGCCGAGCGCAAGGTGGGCACCTTCTCCTACGGCATGAAACAGCGCCTCGGCATCGCCCAGGCCCTGCTCCCCGACACCCGCCTGCTCATCCTCGATGAACCCACCAACGGCCTCGATCCCCACGGCATCGCCGGCATGCGCAACCTCATCCGCCGCATCTCCCAGGAACGGGGCATCGCCGTCCTCGTGTCGAGCCATCTGCTCGGCGAGATCGAACAGGTCTGCGACCGGGTCGTCATCCTCCACCACGGGCGGAAAGTCATCGACAACAGCCTCGAAGAGCTGCAAAACCGGGATGCCGAGATCGAGGTGCTGGTGGAACCCGACCCCGCCGCCCTGGCCCGCGCCGGCCTGGACGGGGCGCTACGTTCGAGCGACGGCGTCGAGGACGGCCTGCAACTGCTGCGCCTCTCCCTGCCCGAGACCGAGGTCCCCGCCGCCGTCCGCGCCCTGGTCGCCGCCGGGCTGGCCCTGCACCGGGTCGAGCGCCGCACCCGGAACCTCGAGGAAATCTTCTTGCAGCACACCGAACGGGGGGAGAGCGATGTTCGCATTGATTCGTTTTGAACTGCGCAAAATGATCGCCCAGAAGCGCAGCTTGGCCGGCTTCGGTGCCATCCTGTTCATCAACCTGCTCTTCGTCTGCGCCTTCCTCATGCGCCAGCGCAACCTCGGCGAGCGCCGACTACCGGAAGTCGAGGACCGGCTGGTGGGCGAGTTCATGAACGCCTTCGTCTACACGCAGACCATTCTGGCCCCGAGCATGTTCGTCCTCCTGCCCATGGTCCTCACCATCCTGGGCTGCCACCTGCTGGCGGGGGAGATCGAGCTGGGGCAGACCCGGCTGATGGCCTGCCGGAGCGTCGCCCGCTGGCAGATTGTCCTGGCCAAGTTCGTGGCCCTTGGCGCCTACTCGGCGGCGTTGCTGCTGGTGCTGCTGGCGAGCAGCTACGCGGTGTCCACCCTGCTCTTCACGCCGCGCGGGGACCTGCTGGTGATCGGGCGCATGTACATGATTAAGGACGGGATCTACATCCATCCGGCGGCGGACGTGCCCTGGCGGATTCTGCTGAGCTACCTCTTCGCCTGGCCGATGCTGGCCAGCATCGGGGCGCTGTCCCTGATGCTCTCCCTCTCGACCCGGCAGTTCACCTCGGCCGCCATTCTCACCAGCACCTCGTATTTTTGCAGCTACATCGTGGGGGGGATTCCCTTCCTGTCGGCGATCCATCCCTTTCTCCCCACCCGCTACCTGCCCTTCTGGCGCCTGCTGATGTACCCCGAGGTGCCCTGGTCGCGGCTGGGCGAATACGCCCTTTGGACCGGCGGCTACACCGTGCTCTTCCTGGCCGTCGCCATCGCGGTCTTCAATCTCCAGGAACTCTGAGACTTTCCCCGCCGGGCACTGGCGAAACCGCGCGGGACGGTCTTATTATCGCGTGCCCACATCCGGCGAAGCCCAACCATGCTCGAAAGCCTGCACATCCGCAATCTGGCCCTGGTGGTCGAACTCGACATCGAGTTCGGCACCGGCCTGCACGCGGTCACCGGCGAGACCGGCGCGGGCAAGTCGCTCATCCTCGGCGCGGTGAATCTGCTCCTGGGCGGGCGCGCCGGGCCGGGACTCATCCGCACCGGCGAAACCCAGTGCGAAATCGCCGCCGTCATCCGGCTCGACGAGGAATTCGCCGACCTGCGCGCCATCCTGGCCGAACTGCTCGATGCCAACGGCCTGCCCGCCTGCGAGGAGAACCGGTTGCTCCTGCGCCGCATCGTCACCGCCACCGGCAGCCGGGTCTTCGTCAACGGCGGCGCCGCCACCGTCGGCAATCTCCGCGACATCGGGGCTCTGCTGGTGGACATCCACGGCCCCCACGAACACCAATCCCTGCTCCGCCCCCACTGCCAGCTCGAGCTGCTCGACGCCTTCGCCGGGCTGGGCGCGGAAACCGCCGCCTGCACCACGGCCTACCGCGCCTGGCAGCAGGCCGTGGCCGAACTCGACGAGGAACGCGCCCGCGGCATCGATCCCGACCAGGTCCAGTTCCTCCGCCAGCAGCTCCGCGACATCGACCAGGCCGACCTGCGGATCGAGGAGGAGGCCGAGCTGGTCGAGCGCCACCGCGTCGCCAGCCATGCCCAGCGCCTGCTCGAAATCGCCGACCAGTGCCGCAATGGCCTGAGCGAGTGCGAGGGCTGTCTGACCGACCAGTTCGCCCCCTTCGTGCGCCTGCTCGCCGAAATGGAGTCCCTCGATCCCGAGGGCGGTGCCCCGCTGGCGGAACGGCTCTCCGAGCTGGTCGGCAATCTCCAGGAACTGAGCGTGGACCTGGCCAGCTACGGCGAAGGCATGGACCTCGATCCCGAGCAGCTCCAGATGTTCGAGGAACGCCTCAATCTGATCCAGAAACTCAAGCGTCGGCATGGCGGCAGCGTCGAGCTGGTGCTTGCCGCCGCCGACGAACTGCGCGCCCAGCTCGAGGCCTTCGACAGCCGCGCCGAACGTCTGGCCGAATGCGAACAGGCCGTCCAGACCGCGCTCCGCGCCTTCCGCGCCCGCTGCGTGGAACTGGCAAAAGCCCGCCGGCAGGGGGCCGCCCCCCTGGCCGAGGCCATCCGCGACAAGCTCCACCGCCTCGGCTTCAATCAGGCCCGCTTCGCCGTCGAAGTCACCGAGGCCGAACCGGGACCAACTGGCGCGGATCATGCCGAATTCGGCTTCGCCCCGAATCCGGGCGAGGCGATGCAGCCCCTGCGCCGCATCGCCAGCAGCGGCGAAATGGCCCGTGTCATGCTGGCCGTCAAGACCGTCCTCAGCGCCGCCGACCATGTCCCGATTCTGATTTTCGACGAGGTGGACGCCAACATCGGTGGCCGGGTGGCGGTGAGCGTGGCCGAGGAACTGGCCGCCATCGGCCAACGGCACCAGGTGCTGAGCATCACCCACCTGCCCCAGATTGCCGCCGCCGGCAACCACCATTTCCAGGTGGCCAAACGGATCGAGGACGGCCGCACCATCACCACCATGCTGCCGCTCGCCGGAGCGGAGCGCGAACGCGAAATCATGCGCATGCTGGGCGCGGACAGCGAGTCGACCACGGCCCGCGAACACGCCCGCGAACTGCTCGCCAAACTCGGCGGGAAAACTGCCGGCCTCCGGGCCGAAGGAGTCGTTCCATGAGTCTGTTGCAGGATTTACTGGGTAAGGACTTCGTCTGCGACCAATGCGGCAAGCGCCATGTCGTGAAGCTGCTGGACGTGCGTTTCGGGGCCGGGGCCCTGGCCGAGGTGCCCGAACTCTGCCAGCGCCACGGCGGCAAGCGGGTCGGCCTGATCCACGACTGCCGGACCCGGGACATCGCCGGGGCCAAGGTGGCCGAACTCCTGGCCAAAGCCGGTTGCGACGTGGCCGAGCTGCTCGTCCCCGACCCCGCGCCGGAGCATGTCCCCGTCTGCGACGACCTCACCCACGATGCCCTCGCCGCCAAACTGCCCAAGGCCGACATCTATGTCGCCGTGGGCTCGGGCGTCATCAACGACCTGACCAAATGGCTGGCCGGGGATGCGCAGAAGCCCTACATCAGCGTCGCCACCGCCGCCTCGATGAACGGCTACGCCTCCGCCAACGTGGCCCCGACCCTCAAGGGCGTGAAGAGCCTGGTCCGCGGGGCCGAGCCGGTGGCCATCGTCTCCGTGCCCTCGCTACTCGCCGCCGCGCCCGCGAAAATGACCGCCGCCGGTCTGGGCGACGTCCTCGCCAAACCGGTCAGCTCCGCCGACTGGCAGCTCAACCGCCTGGTGTTCGACGAGTACTACTGCCCCTTCTGCGCGGGGACCATCGACGACATCGAGCCCATCTACATGGACAATCCCGGGGCCATCGGCAGCGGCAGCGAAACCGGCATCGGCGCCCTCTTCGAGGCCCTGATTCTGACCGGCATCTCGATGACCATGGCCGGCACCTCCTCGCCCGCCTCCGGCGGCGAGCATCTCGTCTCCCACACCCTCGACATGATGTCCTCGGTGGACGGTGTGCCCCACGACTTCCACGGCCGCCAGGTGGGCGTCTCGACCATTCTCGGCGCAGCCCTCTACGAGGAGCTGGCCGCCCTCGAAAACCCGGTGTTCAAAGTACCCGACAGCCCCTCCGACCCCGCCTTCTGGGGCTTCCTCGCCCCCTCGGTCGAGAGCTACCACGAGAAGAAGCGCGCCCGTGTGGCCGCCGCCATCGCGGAATTCCGCCGCCGTCCCGGCCTCTGGGACGAGGTCCGCGCCACCCTGGCCCCGCAGCTCCGTTCCGCCGCCCGCCTCAAGGACTGCCTGCGCCGGGCCGGCGCCGCCCACCGCTACACCGATCTCGGCATCGGCCGCGACCGCTATCTGGCGGCCCTGCTCCACGCCCACGAAATCCGCGAGCGCTTCACCGTCCTCGATCTGGCCCGCATGGCCGGCATCCTCCCCGCCCGCGCCGGGGAACTCGTCGACCGCTGGCTGGCGGACTAGCGCAAACGGAACCTTCAGGAGAGAATCCCATGACGGACGTCATCCGGGTCGGAGTGGTCGGAGTGGGCCGGGGCCGCACCTTCATGCAGGCCGCCAAACCGGTGGGCATGGAGCTGGTCGCCATCTGCGACACCTGGGAGGAGCGCCTCCAGGCCGTCGCCAAGGAACTCAACGTGGCGGCCTACACCGACTACGACCAGTTCCTCCGCCACGACCTGGACGCCGTCGTCCTGGCCAACTACTTCCACGAGCACGCCCCCTTCGCCATCAAGGCGTTGGACGCAGGCAAGCATGTGCTGAGCGAATGCGCCGCCTGCCACACCCTCGCCGAGGGCGTCGCCCTCTGCCGCAAGGTCGAGGAGACCGGGCTGACCTATCTCTTCGCCGAAAACTACCCCTACTCCGCCGCCAACCAGGAAATGGCCCGCCTCTTCCGCGCGGGCGAGATCGGCGACTTCACCTACGGCGAGGGCGAATACGTCCACCCCGACCCCGCCCACGTCAAGATGGCCCGCAGTTGCGGCTACAACCACTGGCGCAACTGGATTCCGGCCACCTACTACTGCACCCATTCCCTCGGCCCGGTCATGGCCATCACCGACACCCGCCCGGTGAAGGTCAACGGCTTCGTCGTCCCCAACGATCCCAACGACCCCACCCAGACCATGACCGTGCGCCGCTTCGACACCGGCTGCATCATCCTCTACCGCATGGACAACGACGCCGTCGTGAAGTGCATCCACGGCCAGTTCCGCGGGCATGGCAACTACGTCCGCATCCACGGCAACCGGGGACTCATGGA
>LVAZ01000014.1 GCA_001603055.1 Victivallales bacterium Lenti_02 | reverse complement strand
GGGCCGTCGTGGATCGAGAATTTCTGAATGTCGAAAATCGTGCCGGTCATGCAGAAAATCCTGTTGGAAGGAGGACGGAGAGCGGTCATTCGGCCTATTTTTCCTGCCTGCGGGCGTCGAAGAAGTCGATCAGGGCATAGGCCTGGCGGTTCACGGCGCCGACTGCGTCGAGGGTGGTTTGGTGGGGGAGCCCGGTGAAGGTGAAGAGGCCTTTGTTGACGCCGCCGGCGGAATCGAGGGCGGTGGATTCCTTGGGGTCGTCGCGGTATTTGAAGTAATGCCAGCCCACGATGGTGCCGGCTTCGAGGCAGCCAAGGGTGTAGTGCTGGTAGTAGTGGCCGCGGTCGGCCTGGGTGCGGACGACCCAGCCGGCCCCGTGGGTGTTGGCCAGTTCGGGCACATCGAGCGCCTTGCTGTACCATTCGGTGATGAGGATGGGCCGCTGGCCCCATTCCTCCCATTGCGCGACCTGCTCGCGGTCCGGCCCCCAGACTCCGTAGTAGTTGACCGAGACCACGTCGACATAGGGTGCCATGGCCTGCCAGAAGAGGGGGTTGTCGAGTTGCCCCCGGTGGTTGTTGATGCGCGAGCCGAGGTAGAGGTGGTTGGGGTCGTGGCGGCGGATGGCGGCGGTGACGATGCGGTAGTAGCGCTCGAAGACAAAGGCGATGAAGGCGTAGCGGTCGCGGTGGGTGATGTTCTCGACCGCGTCGCTGCCCTTGCGGGCGATGAGCCATTCCCGCGCGGCGTCATAGCCATGCTTGAGGTGCGGATTGCTGGTGTCCAGGGACAGATGCCGTTCGAGCAGGTCCACCGGGGACTGCAATTCGTTGTCGGACATGATGCCGAGGACCAGGGGATCGTCCTTGGTATCCGCCAGCGACCGGGCGTGTTCCTCGCAGTGGGCCTCGAAATCCGGATGGAAGACCGGGATGCACTGGTTCTCGAAGCCGGTGTGCCCGCTAGTCGGATAGGTCAGGCCGAGGTTCTTGGCGAAGGCGGACATGAAATTTTTCCGGACGACCTGGACCAAGGGCGGCGAAACCTGGCGGAGGGGGTTTTCCAGGCTGCCGTTGCCCACGGCGTTGAAGCCGTGTTCCCGCAGCGCCGCGGTGGTTTTTTCGGCCCAGTCCTCGGGCGAGGCGAAGGGGGTGTCGGCGAGCTTGGACGGCGGGCGCAGCGTGTTCAGGCCGATGTTGACCGTGAGGTAGCCGTCGGGATCGACGAGCCACCGGCGGTGGCCGATTTTGGTGGCGCGGAAAAAGCCCGTCGCCTCGATCCGGCGGTCGGTTCGACCGCCGTAGGGGGTGAGCGGGACCGGTTGATCCGGGGGAGTGAATCCGGCCAGCAGGTCGAGGGTGCGGGTGTCGTAGGCACGCCAGTTGCCGGTGGGGCGGCTGCCGGAGGATTCCACCACCACGGTCCGGTCGCCGTGCCGGGTGGCGGGGTCGAAGGCGTCGGGGGCCACGGTCTGGTCGTAGCCGTCGCGGGTGGCAGTGTACAGTTGACGGATGGCTTCGGGGGACTGGGGGGTATGGTAGAGAAGGACTTCGCCAATCCGTCCGGTGAACGGGGGCCGTCCGATGTGGAACAGGTTGTCGTTGGTGCCGATGGTTCCCGAGTGGGGTGCCTCGCCGACAGGCTCGCCGTCCACGAAGAGCGTCGCCTTTTCGCCGTCGGCCACGGCGGCGAGGAAAACCCAGGTGCGCAGGGGCAGGGCGGGGCTCTCGATCAGGACTTTGCGGTTGGTCGTGTTGAAGGAGCCGAAGACCACCCGGTTGCCGGCCGCGTACATCCCGAACATCGGCGTGGTCCAGGTCGGCTGCGCGTGGGGCCGGCCGCAGAGCAGGGCGTAGCGGTGCGGGCGGTCGATGCGGACCCAGGCGGCGAGCGTCAGGGTTTCCCCGAGGTCGAACGGCGTGGTCTCGGGGACCGTGACCACGGCATCCATGCCGTCGAAGACGAGGGACCGGGCGGCTTTCTCGGCGTGGAGCTGGCCGCCCCCGATGCGGCCGTGGTTGCCCTTGTCCGAGAGGTCCTGGACGGTGGTGCCGTCGCTCCCCGCGAAGCGCCAGTGCCCGACCAGCCCTTCTCGGGGCTGGGCGTTCAGCAGGCAGGCGAACAAAAGGGCCGGCAAGGCCATGCGGCCGGATGGTCTGATAGCGGCGGGGAAGAGGGCAAGTGGCTTCACGTTCGCTTCCATTCGCTGGTTG
>LVAZ01000194.1 GCA_001603055.1 Victivallales bacterium Lenti_02 | reverse complement strand
TTTCCGGGCGGCGGGGGCGGCCCGCCCGTTTCCGGCAAAGATAGCCCGCCCCGGGCAGCGCGCCACGCGCGCCACGCCGCCATTCGCGCATTCCCCGGACAACGACAGTTGGACACCCCGGTTTGGCCGGGTAGATTATGCGTTCCGCCTTTCCGGAGTCCATCGATGAAAAACACGAACATCAAACTGTTTTCGGGAACCGCGAACCCGGAGCTGTCCGCGCGCATCGCGACCAGCCTCGGCGGGCGCCTGGGCAGTGTGCAGGTGCGCCGTTTCCCCGACGGCGAAACCTTCGTGCAGTACACCGAGAACATCCGCGGGGCGGACGTGTTCATCATCCAGCCCACCTGCCACCAGCCCAACGAAATGCTGATGGAACTGCTGATCATGCTGGACGCGGCCAAGCGGGCCTCGCCGGAACGGATCACCGCCGTGCTGCCCTACTTCGGCTACGCCCGGCAGGACCGCAAGAGCGAGTCGCGGGCGCCGATCACCGCCAAGCTCGTGGCCAATCTGCTGGTGACCGCAGGCGCCCAGCGGGTGGTGACGATGGACCTCCACGCCCACCAGATCCAGGGCTTCTTCGACATTCCCCTCGACCACCTCTACGCCAGCCCCGTCCTCGTCCGCTACCTCCGCGAGATCGTCGGCAACGAGGCGGTGGTGGTCTCGCCCGACACCGGCAGCGTGAAGATGGCCCACGCCTACGGCGACCTGCTCGGCGGGGACATCGCCATCGTCGCCAAGCGCCGGGTGAACGCCAACCACGTGGAATCCACCCATCTGGTGGGCGACGTGGACGGGCGCGACTGCGTGATGGTGGACGATCTGACCACCACGGCGGGCACCCTCATCAAGGCCGCCGAGCGCCTCAGCGAGGCCGGGGCCCGGCGCATTTTCGCCGCCGTCACCCACTGCTGCCTGAGCGAGGCCGGCCTGGCCGCCGTCGCCGCCAGCCCCATCACCGAGCTGGTCACCACCGACACCGTGCCCCTGGTCGCCGCCGGCGACACCTCCAAGGTGCGCGTGTTCAGCGTCGCGCGCCTGCTGGGCGAGGCGATCCGCCGCATCCACGAGGGCCGCTCCGTCTCCTCCCTGCTGCGGCTCGACTCGAACCCCGAAATCAACTACATCTAGAACATCGCAAGCCATTCCCCATTCATCCGAGGCACCATCCGAACAAGGACGAGACCCATGAGCAATACCGCGCTTAGCATTCAAGTCGAGACCCGCGGCAAAATTGGCAGCGCCAATTCCCGCCGCCTGCGCAAGGCCAACCAGGTCCCCGCCGTCGTCTACGGGCACGGCGGCGCCGCCAGCCCCATCACCGTCAAGTCCGGGGATCTGGCCGCGGTCGTCCACCATGCGGGTCTGCTCAATCTGGACATCGCCGGCGGCGAAAGCAAGAGCGCCATCGTCAAGGAAGTCCAGGTCCACCCCATCTACGACTACGTGGTCCACATCGACTTCCAGGAAGTCAAGGCCGACGAGAAAATCCACAGCCACGCCCGCATCGAGTCCCACGGCACCCCCGCCGGCGCCACCATGGGCGGCCAGCTCGAACAGATGCTCCACGAGATCGAAATCCTCAGCCTGCCGGCCGACATGGCCGAAATCATCGTGGTCGACGTGACCGCGCTGAAGGTGGACGACGTCCTGCACGTGCGCGACCTCGTTCTGCCCGCGGGCGTCGAGGCCATCACCGATCCCGAACTCCCCGTCTTCCAGGTCCGCATTCCGCGCATCGACGCGGAGACCGACGCCGCCGCCGAGGGCGAGCCGGCCGCCGGGGAAAAGAAAGAGGACTAGGACTCCCACCCGAGAACACCGCGCGGGGCACCCGGCTGTGTGGCCCGGCCACCCGCGCGTTCATCATAGTCCGATGACTGGCCCCGACGGGGCCGCGAGGCGTTCGCATGGCGGAGGCATGGTTGATCGTGGGGCTCGGCAATCCGGGGCCCAAGTACGCCGACACCCGGCACAATGTCGGGTATCTGGTGATCGACCGGATTCTGGCCGGGCAAACCCGCGTGAGAACCGAAGCCTCGGCCGACGGTGTGCGCTACACCATCGCCGGGCCGGGCGGCGGCGAGCTGAACCTGCTCAAGCCGCTCACGTACATGAACGCCAGCGGAGTCGCCGTGCGGGAAGCCGCCGGGAATCTCGGTATCCCTTCCGACCGGATTCTCGTCGTCTACGACTGTCTGGACCTGCCCTTGGGGCGGCTGCGGCTACGGCGCGGCGGCTCGAGCGGCGGGCACCGGGGAGTCGAGTCGGTCATCGCCGAGCTGGAGACGAGCGGGTTTCTCCGTCTCCGCGTAGGTATCGGAAGACCAGACTGCGAGACGATCGACTATGTGTTGGCGTCTTGGAGTTCCACGGAGCGGGCCGTCGTGGACCGGGCCGTGGACGTGTCCGCCCAGGCGGCGATGTGCGTCGCCGAGCGCGGAATCGATGCCGCGATGAACTCGTACAACGGCCAGACGGCCGAAAGCGAGTCTCCGGCACGGGAATCGACAACAGGAGACCAGACGTGAATCAGTACGAAGTCGTATTCATCCTCGACCCCAAGAAGGTCGACGAAACCGGCGATGCCTTCATCGCCCAGGCCACCGCCCTCATCAAGGACAAGCTCCAGGGCAAGGTCACCGAGACCACCGCCATGGGCCGCAAACATTTCGCCCGCCCCATCGGCAAGCACCGCGCGGGCATCTACTGGGATCTGCTCGTGGAACTGCCCGCCGAGCAGGTCGCCGTCCTGCAGGACAGCTACCGGCTTGACAACGCCGTTCTGCGCCTTCAGGTTTTCAGCTACACTCCCCCGCCCCCGCCCCTGCCCGGCACCGTCCCCGGCTCGATCCTGATGGACTAAACGCGCCTCCCGCCCGGACGGGCTGCGCGCGAACAGGAGATTCGGCACATGGCCTCCTTCAACAAAGTCATCCTTGTTGGCAACC
>LVAZ01000657.1 GCA_001603055.1 Victivallales bacterium Lenti_02 | reverse complement strand
GCTGAGCCTCGAATTCGCGGGCCGCGCCATCGGCATCTACTCGATCATCGGCATGGACGCGGGCGTCATCGAGTTCTCCATCGACGGCCAGCCCTTCCGGCAGGCCGACCAGTTCGACCACTACTGCCCCCGCTTCCACCGGCCCCAGCACAAAATTTTCGCCGACGATCTCGAACCGGGGAAGCATACCCTCGTGCTGCGTTCCGCCGCCGGGCGCAACGAGAAGAGCGAGGGGAACGCCATCCGCATTCTCAAATTCCTGGCCAACTGAAAGAGGCGTCTCCATGCCCTCGCACTTTTCCTCGCTTGCCTTGCTCGCTTTGGTTGCCTCGCTGGGGGCGGCTCCGACCGGGGTCTCGCCGCGCGCCGGCCTGCCCAACTTCACCCGCGCCCTGGCGGCGGGCGAGCACGTCCGTCTGGTCTGCCTCGGCGGCACGGCCACGGCGTCGGTGGAGGCGGCGGGCGGGAAGGACTTGCCCGGCCTGCTTTCCGGTGCCTTCCGCCGGAGCTATCCCAAGGCCAGCCTGCGGGTGGTGAACCAGGGCCTGCCGGAGACCGGTTCCTGGCTCGGGGCGTTCCGGACCGACACCGAGGTGGTGCAGCACTATGTGCCCCTGGGGCTGACGGTGGTCGAGTTCGCGCCGGAGGATGCGGCGGAACCGCCCGCGCGGGTGCTGGCCGCCGTCGAGGGCATCGTGCGCAAAATCCGCCGGGCCAAGGCCGATTCCGATATTCTCTTCCTCTACGCCGCCCGGCCCGAATGGCTCGCCGAGTACCGGCAGGGGAGGGTGCCCGAGGTCGTTGCCTTGTACGAGCGGATCGCGGAGCACTACGGCATTCCCAGCGTGGACGGCGGGGCCTGGCTGGCCCGCCAGGACGGGGAATGGCCCGGCGACGACGCGGTTCGCGCCGCCTATGCCGAGGCCGTCGCCGCCTATGCCGCCGAGCTGGCACCCCCCGCCGCCGAAACCCGGCCCCATGCCTTGCCGGCTGCGCTGGGCGAGCGGCCGCTGGAGCAGGCGAACCTGGTCAGCTACGAGCGTGCCACCTACGAAGAGGGCTGGCTCGACTGGCAGGAAAGCCCCCTGACCCGCTTTTTCCATGTGCTCCACGGCACCTGTCCCGAAGCGACCATCACCTGCCGTTTCCAGGGTGACACGGTGGGGCTGTACGCGCCTCTCGAAACCGGCAGCGCCGATATTCTGGCCTCCGTGGATGGTGGTCCCTGGCAGCGCGTCGCCCGCGCCGCGCCCGGCGCGAAAGCCCGTGCCGAGGCTCTGGTCGTGGCTGAGAATCTCGATCCCGGCAGCGCCCACGAATTGCGTCTGCGGCTCGCGCCNNGTCGTCTTCGACGATCCCCGGGCGGGCATGACGCCGCTCGAACGGCTCGATGCCATCTACGCGACCATGGACCCGGTCACCTTCCAGCCTCCCGCCGACCGCTGGCGGCATCTGCCCAAGACCATGGCCCGGCTGGCCGATGGCCCCGAGCTGACCATCGTCATGCTCGGCGACAGCATCATCAACGACACCGCCCACTCCGAATACCAGCATCTGCTCATGCGCCGCTACCCCAAGTGCCAGATCAAGGTCGTGCGCTCGGTGCGCGGCAGCACCGGCTGCTGGTGGTACAAGGACGAGAACCGGGTGCAGAGCTATGTGCTCGACCATCAGCCCGACCTGCTCATGATCGGCGGCATCAGCCAGCGCGACGACACCGAGTCGATCCGCGCCGTCATCCAGCAGGTCCGCGCCGCCCGGCCCGGGCTGGAAATCCTGCTCATGACCGGGGCCGTGGGCTCCTCGGACCCGCGCACCGACCCCGCCTGGACCGAGGAAGTCCCGGAGGAGGGCGAATCCTACCGCACCCGCCTGCGCCGTCTCGCCCGCGAGGAGAACTGCGAGTATCTCGACATGACCGGCCCCTGGGGCCGCTACATCCGGGACAGCCGCCACGCCCTCGGTTCCTTCAAGCGCGACGTGGTCCATGCCAACGACCGCGGGAAACAGGTTCTCGGCCGGATTCTCGACGCCTATTTCACGCCCCAGCCCTGAGGCTCCGTTTTCCTGCGCGGGGGGGACCGTGAAACCAATACTTGCTTGTCCTAGTCAGTTATTAGTCGTATAAAGCGAAATTGCGCGTGGTCGCCGTCCGGCTCCGCAGGGAGCGGCGGGCGGCTTCCCGCTGTGCCGATCCGAGCAAGGAAAGCAGGCGTCATCGATGGGGATCAGTTTCCTATGTCCGCAGTGCGGCTCCGAACTGGAGGCCGACCTGCGGTTTGCGGGTAACCAGGAGACCTGCCCGGACTGCGGGCGGCAGGTCCGGGTTCCCGAGGACGCGATTGCCCCCGGTGTCCTGCTTGGCGGCCTGCATCTGGTCCGTTGCCTGGGCAAAGGCGGGATGGGGGTGGTCTATCTGGCCCGGCAGTTGGCCATGAACCGGCGGGTGGCGGTGAAAATCCTGTCGCCCGACATGAGCGGCAACCAGCTCTTCGTGAAGCGGTTCATGAACGAGGCTCTGGCGACCGCCAAGCTCGAGCATCCCAACATCGTCACCATCCACGATGCGGGCACGGCCAACGGGTTCCACTTTCTGGCCATGGAGTACGTGGACGGCGAGAGTCTCGACACCCGGCTGAAGCGCGAGAAGCGGCTGGCCGAGGAGGATGTGCTGCGCATGATGCTGCCGGTGGCGAAGGCCCTGGCCTTCGCCTGGGACCGGCACCGCATGCTCCACCGCGACATCAAGCCCGCCAACATCATGCAGAGCAGTTTCGGCGAGGTGAAGCTGATGGACCTGGGGCTCGCCAAAAGCGCGGAGGACCCGAACCTCACCGCCACCGGCATCGCCATGGGCACGCCCCTCTACATGAGTCCCGAGCAGGCGCGGGGCGAACACCCGATCGACTGCCGGTCGGACATGTACTCGCTCGGCGCCACCATCTACCACCTGCTCGCCGGCTCGCCCCCCTTTCCCGGCACCAGCGCCGTCGAGATCATCACCCGCCACGTCCTCGAACCCCCGCCGCCGATCCACGAGCACAATGCCGAGGTCTCCGCCCCCTGCGTCCATCTGCTGGACGCCCTGCTGGCCAAGAAGCGGGATCAGCGGCCGGCCGACTGGCAGGCGGTCATCATGGATGTGGAGCGGGTGCTGGAGGGCAAGCCCCCGCTCACGCCCCGCCCCGGCCAGCCCAGCCAGCGCCAGCGCCAGCAGCGTCGGGCCGAGGCCCTGCGCCTGGCCGAGCAGGCCGCCCACGAAGTGGCCGCCCGCGACTCCGCCGCCCGGGTCGTCAAGGCGATCCGGACCGAGCGGAACCGGCGGGCCTTCTTCATTCTGGCGGTGGGCACCTTCACCGTGGCCGTCGCCCTGTTCTCGCTGGGCGTGCATATGCGCAACCGCCGTCGCGCGGCGGTGCCACCGCCCGCCGCCGTCACGCAGTTGCCGGTTCCGGACGTGCCTTCCCCGCCGGAACCGGTGGCCCTGCCCCCCGTGGTGCCCCCGGTTCCGGACCCTCCGCCCGAGCCGGTACCGCCGCCCCCCGGCCCGTCCGCAGTGCCGCCCGCGGGCGCCCCCGAGTC
>LVAZ01000656.1 GCA_001603055.1 Victivallales bacterium Lenti_02 | reverse complement strand
CCAGTACGGCCCCCGCCAGCGCTTCCAGCTCATCCTCACCGACGCCGAGCTGACCCCCACCCCCCTGCTCGACAAGCCCGTCTGCGACCGCTGCGGCCTCTGCGCCAAAGCCTGCCCCCTCGGCGCCTTCACCGGCGAGAAGACCCTCGCCATCGCCGGCAAGACCATGACCGTGGCCGACATCAACTACGCCGTCTGCCGAAGCTGCGGCAACGGCGCCCGCCCCAACGGCGACCATCCGGCCGGCCGCGCCGACCGCCTCGGCGCCGTCTGCATCCGCACCTGCGTCCATCACCTCGACGCCGAGAAGCGGATCGAGAACGCCCTCGAAAGCCCCTTCCGCAACCGGCCGGCCTGGCAGCGCAACGCCCAGGGCCAGATTTCCCTCACGGATCTCCGGTAATCCGTCTCCCCATCCCCCAATAACCAGCAAAGGGAGACCAGTCATGGGCAAGAAAGTCACCAAAGAGGAAATCCGCCAGTTCGCCCAGTCCCAGGGCCTCGATCTGGTCGGTTTCGCCAACATCGAACGCTTCGCGGGCGCGCCCGAGCGGATGCACCCCTCGAGCATCTACCCCGAGTGCAAGACCGTCATCGCCGTCGCCCGCCGCATCCTCCGCGGCAACTGGCGCGGCATCGAGGAGGGCACCTACTGGCCCACCTACACCTACTACGGCTACCACGGCCTGCTCAACAGCTTCTTCATCCCCCAGGGCGTGTACGAGACCTCCTGCTTCATCGAGGACCACGGCTACGAGGCCGTCCCCTACTATCCCGGCGTGCCCGAGACCCAGCCCCCCGACGAACCCATCCGCCCCGGCGCCGTCGCCGCCAACGTCCACTTCTCCATCCGCATCATCGGCACTGCCTGCGGCATCGGCGAAATGGGCTGGGCCAAGGTCTTCCTCACCAAGAAATTCGGCCCCCGCGTCCGCCTCGCCGCCATTCTGACCGATCTCGAGGTCGAGCCCGACCCCATGATCGAGCCCGGCACCCTCTGCGACCGCTGCATGCAGTGCGTCAAGGGCTGCCAGGCCAACGCCATCCCCCACATCAAGGAAGGCAAGACCGTCAAAATCCAGATCGAGGACAAGACCTACGAGTGGGGCGACGTGCAGATGGGCCGCTGCACCCTCGGCTACCACGGCGGCGACCCCCAGGTCAGCCCCTTCCTCCACAAGAGCCTCCCCGGCTGGGAATTCGACGTCACCACCCAGAACTGCTCCGAGGACGTGGGCTACAAGCTCTGCTGGCCCCGCTCCTTCGGCACCTGGCGGCGCACCGAGGAGGACCCCTCCGGCCACCTCGTGGACGGCCACTGGCAGCTCATCCACTGGGGCGGCGGCGCCGGCGCCGGCAGCTACGGCATCGGCGGCTCCCGCGGCTGCATGAGAAGCTGCTTCAACCACCTCGAACAACGCGAGAAGTGCGAGCAGACCTTCGAGAACGGCGAGTTCATCAAGCGCGAGCGCTGGCTGCTCGACAAGAAATGCGCCCCCAATCCCCCCAAGGAAAACTGAGTTCCACATCCCCCTCCCGTCCCCGCCCCGGGGACGGGAG
>LVAZ01000193.1 GCA_001603055.1 Victivallales bacterium Lenti_02 | reverse complement strand
CCGTCCAGTCCGCGCGGACGTGGCGCACGCTCCGGCCCTCGTGGCAGATGGAGCGCCTCGGCGAGTCCAGGGCGGTCCGGTGGCGGGCCAGGATGTCCCTGGACTGCCTGCACGAGAGCAGCACCCCGAGGGTGAAGTGGTGGCCCATGGCGAGCAGGTCGCGGGCGTTGCTGTTGCTGTAGAAGCCCCGGTCGAGCGCGAACTCGGCGTCCTTCAGGCCCAGGGAGCGGAGCATCCTGGCGGTGGCGTCGAGCGTCGCCACGTCGGGGACGCTTCCGGGCACGAGGCGGCAGAACAGCGGCATGCCGTCGGCGCGGTCGCAGACCAGCGCCAGATTCTCCTGCGGCAGGCTCTCCCCGTCGCGGTTGTGGCCGAAGGACGCCGCCTCCAGGTCCGCCGCGTAGGTGGAGATCGAGGTGGTGTCGTAGACCAGGGCGCGGGGATGCCGCCGCGCCGCCATCCAGGCGCTGTGGAAGCTCTGCCGGTCCGTCTCGCGGCGGCCTACCGCGTCCATCAGCCGGGACAGGCCCGGCGAGGAGAAGTCGAAGCCCGCCAGGCATCCGGGCAGCCACAGGTCGTCCAGCCACGCCTCGGCCAAGTACAGGGGCGCGCCCCGCACCGCCTGGTGCATCGCCAGGTGCAGCAGGGCCTCGCCGACCGTCTCCCCGAACGCCCCGGCCAGGCAGCGGTCCAGCCCGACGGCCCGCGCCAGTCCGCCGAGCACGTGGGCCTGCCCCACCAGGGCCGTGCCCACGTCCTTCGAGGGCAGCAGAACCAGCGGCTCCGGGGAAGCGGGGCAGGCCGGAGCGGCCGGCTCCGGAGCCGCCGCCGGAGCTCCGGACGCGCACAGTCCGCGCAGCCACGCCTCGACGGCGGACAGGCTGCCGGCGGCCTTCACCCGCTCCCGCAGCGTCTCCAGCTCCACCTCCACCCGGCGGCCGCCCGCGATCCCCTTGGTCACCCGCACCAGCCCGCTTTCCGCGTCCAGCCGCCCCACGTAGAACCGCTGCTGGACCGCCCCGCGGCGCCCCCCTCCCAGGTCGCCCCAGGAGGCCGCCGTCGCGTAGATGGTGGTGTAGAGGCCGCCGCCCTGCTTCTGCATGGTCAGATAAGCCATCGTGCCTGGTTCCGCCTCGCGGGGACGGCCAATCCGGCCCCGGGTTGAAGTATTATATTATACCTATGGCGGAAATACAAGCGGACAGCCGTGGTACCGAATGGCACCTTTTTCTGCGGAACACTCCCTGACTTTCCCGCTACAGCCTTCTCAACCTATTCTCTTGCAATACGTTGTGACTAAAAAAATCGGGAAACAAGGAGGTTTGGTGGAGGCGGGGGGAGTCGAACCCCCGTCCTGGGCAGATGTCAGCGAGAGCGTCTACATGCGTAGTTCGTCTTGAAAGTCTCGCCGGTCCGTCTGGGCGCCGAACGTGCCACTCGGATCAGCCAGCAGTCTGTTGGTTCTTGCCGCCTCGCCCGCCTGCACGGTTTGGCTAGCCAGCCCGATGTTTGCGTCGCTGTCCCCTATCGGACGTCAGAGCAGAGACGTCGCCGAACTAAGCGGCGAGAGCGTATTCGTTGTTCGCAGTTATATGCGTGATCGGTGATTAACGAGGCCAACGATCATCCTCGGCATGCAGCCCAAGTTCAACCTAACCAGTCGAAACCATTTCGCCCCCACGTCGATGGGGTGGGCACGATTCAATATAGCGGTTGCGGGGGGATGGGCAAGCGGCTTTCCCTTTTCCTTTGCCGGGAGTAGTGTTCTAGTCTGTGCGTTTTTTATGAAAGGGTTCGGCCATGCGGTTTCCGGCTTTGGTTCTTCTGGCGGCGCTGACGGTTGGCGGAGGTGTGCGGGCGATGGAGTTGCGCGTTGATATGGACTTTCAGGAGTTTTTGTCCGACAGCGACTTGCAGTGGAGCAGCCTGCCCCGGCAGTGGCACGAGGGGGCCTTCATGGGGAACGGGTTGATCGGCGCCATGCTCTATTCGCCGGAGGGGACGGGGATGGGGTGGCGACTGGGGCGGACGGACGTGGTGGACCGGCGGAACCGGATTCCCATCGGCTGGTTCGATCTGGAGTTCGGCGCGAAGCCGGTGTCCGCAACGATGCGGCTGGGGCTGCACGATGCGGAGATCGAAGGGGAGGCGGTGTTCGCGGCGGGGAGACTGCGCTGGCGGACCTTCACCCACGCGGATTTGCCGCTGATCGTGGTGGAGATCGAGGCGGACCCCGGGGTCGCCTGGTCGTGGAACTGGCGGCGGGAGGAGCCGCTCGATCCGCGCAAGGTGTACCGCAAGGAGGAGTTCGCGCCGCACAATCCCGCCGCCGTGGAAGACACGGCGGACGGAATCGCGTTCTGCCGCCAGCCGCTGGCGGACGGTCCCGAGCACACGACCGCCTGGAAACGGGTGGCGAGGGACAGGGGCGAGACGATTTTCGCCACCATCGTCCGCACGGAGCAGCCGGAGGCGTCCCTGGCCGAAGCGGTCGCGCTGCTGGCGCCGCTGGGGGCTGATTCGGCGGCGCTGCTGCGCGCCTCGCACCGGGAATGGTGGCAGCGGTTCTACCGGCAGAGTTTCATTTCGTTGCCGGACCAGCGGTTGCAGGGGTTCTGGTGGGTTCAGCTCTACAAGCTGGCTTCGGCCACGCGGGCGGACCGGCCCATGCTGGACCTGATGGGGCCGTGGTTCCGGGAGACTCCGTGGCCGATGATCTGGTGGAATCTGAACGCCCAGCTCACCTACTGGCCGGTGTACACGGCGAACCATCTGGAGATCGGGGAATCGCTGCTGCGGACGCTGGACGGGAATCCGGAGAATCTGGCCGGGAACGTGCCTGCGGAGTGGCGGCACGACTCGGCCGGGATCGGGCGGGCGACCACCTACGACTGCCGGGGGGGAGTCGGCTCGGAAAAGGGGAATCTGCTGTGGATTTGCCACAATTACTGGCTGCACACCCGGCACGCGGGGGATGCGGAGCGCCGCCGGACGGGGTTGCTGCCTCTGCTTGCCCGCGCGGTGGGCTACTATCTGCATCTGCTGGAGGAAGGGGAGGACGGGCGGCTGCATCTGCCGCCCACCCATTCCCCGGAATACGCCACCGCCCCCGACTGCAACTACGATCTGGCCTTGCTGCGCTGGGGTTGCCAGACGCTGGTGGAGATTTGCCGGGAGGCGGGGATCGAGGACCCGCGTCTGCCCGAGTGGCGGCGGGTGCTCGACCGGCTGGTGGATTTTCCGGTCGGCGAGAATGGCTGGCTGATCGGGCGCGGGGTGCCGCTGGAGCGGGCCCACCGCCACTACTCGCATCTGATGATGTTCTACCCGCTGCATCTGGTCACCTGGGACCAGGAGGAGCGGCGGGACCTGATCCGGCGGTCGGTGAGCCATTGGCTGGAGGCTCCGAGGGACGAGCACGGCCAGTCGGGATACACCTTCACCGCCGCCGCCGCCATGTTCCAGCGCATGGGCGAGCCGGAGACGGCGCTGCGCCTTCTGAACACCGCGATGAACCGGAACATCCGACCCAACACGATGTACCTCGAAGCGGGGCCTTGCATCGAGACTCCCATGTCGGCCGCCGCCGTGATCAACGACATGCTGCTGCAGAGTTGGGGCGGACGCATCCGGGTGTTTCCCGGCATTCCGGGCGAGTGGGGGGAGGCGTCCTTCCACGATCTGCGGGCGGAGGGGGCGTTCCTGGTCAGCGCGTCCCGGCGCGAGGGGCAAACCCAGTTCATCGGCATCCGGGCGGAAAAGGGCGGGGTCTGCCGTCTGGTCTGCCCCTTCGGCGACGCGGTCGCGCATTTCCTGCCTGCGGGCCGGGAGGAGCGGCTGCCGGGCGGAGCGGGACGGCTGGTGGAACTGGCCCTGGCGGCTGGGGAATCGGTTCTGCTCCGTCCGGCCGGGTCCGATGGTCCGGCGGTGGTCGCGCCGGTCGGGACATACACGGTGAACGCGGGTTTCCACTACGGCACGCCGAAGCCGATGCCCGAGCATGTCTTCGCCTTCACTCCGGCTCTGCCGGGGGTGCGTTTTGTCCGGGTCGAGCTGCCGGGCGAGAAGCGGACGCTGTCGCTGGCCGAGGTCGAGGTGCTGGCGGGCGGGAAAAACGTGGCTTTGGGGACGGCGGCCAGCCAGGCGACCACCGGTTTCGGCAGTCCGGCGGGGCGGGCGGTGGACGGGAACTGTTCGGGCAACTGGCGGGAGGGTTCCGTCACCCACACCGCGCTCGACCAGCCCGATCCCTGGTGGGAGACGGACTTGGGACAGGCGGTGGCGGTGGACGCGGTCCGCATCTACAACCGGACCGACGCGGAGCCGCAGCGGCTCAAGGGGTTCGTGCTGCGTCTGCTGGACGAGCAGCACGAGACTCTGGCGACCCGCCAGGCCACGGATCAATAGAGGTCACTTGGTGGCGAGCACGCGGACGGGGGTCCAGTCGTCGCCGGGGGGCCGGGCGATCAATTCCTGGCAACGTTCGCGGTAGACCAGGGAGGGACCGTCGGCCGGGTGGGCATTGAGCACCTCCTCGAAGCACCCCTGGGCCTGGCGGAAGTCCCGCTGGCGAAAGAGTCCCACCCCCCGCTCGAACTTGGCGATCACCCGGTCGAGCTGGGGGAAGGTGGACGGCTGGTGGTAGTCGAGAACCTCGTGGATGGCCACGGGTTTGAGCTTGCCCTTGACGCGCAGCAAGTCGATCTCCCGCATGCGGGCGGAATTCCGCATCTGCGCGGCGACCTGGCCGCAGATGAGGATGCTGGTGCCGTAGTATTTGTTGGCGGCTTCGAGCCGGGAGGCGGTGTTGACGCTGTCGCCGATGACGGTGTAGTCCATGCGGCGGGGCGAGCCGATGTTGCCGACGATGACCTCGCCGGAACTGATGCCGATGCCGATGCGGATGGGGTGCTTCCCCACCTCGACGCGGTGGGCGTTGTGGATGGCCAGGGCGCGCATCATGTCGGTGGCCACGGCCACCGCATGGTCGGCGTCGTGCCCGGTGGGGAAGGGGGCGCCGAAAAGGGCCATGATGGCGTCGCCGATGTATTTGTCGAGGATGCCGCCGTGGCGGAAGACCACCTCGACCATCTCCGAGAAATACTCGTTGAGCATGGTAACGGTTTCGCGCGGGCCGAGAGATTCGGCGAGAGGCGTGAAGTCGCGGATGTCGCTGAAGAGGATGGTGACTTCCTGGGAGGTGCCGCCGAGGGAGGAGCCGCCGTCCTCGATGAGCTGGTCGGCCACTTCCTTGGTCATGTAGCGGGACATGGTGTTGCGCAGCCGCTTTTCCTTGCCGATGTCCTCGGCGACGAGCATGGTGCCGATGGGATTGTCGTGGATATCGAGCATGGGGACCACGCTGAGGTTCACCGCCACGCAATCGTCCTCGCGTTCGGACAGGCGCAGGGTCGCGTCCACCGCCACGTCGACCCGCCCCGAGCGCCGCACCTTCTCCTGGCTGGCGAGCAGCCAGGGATTGAGGGGACCCAGGGTTTGGCTGATGGGTTTGCCCACCAATTCCTCGGCCTTGACATGGAGAATCCGCTGGGCGGCCTCGTTCACCTTGATGACCAGACCGCCGGCGTCGAGGGTGACGACGGCATTGGTGAGGCTGCGCAGAATGCCCTCGTTGTAGTTTCGCTCGTTCTGGACTTCCTCGAAGAGTCGGGCGTTTTCGAGGGCCACGCTGGCCTGGGCGGCGAAGGCGCGGAGCCGGGACTCGTCCTCGTCGTTGAAGGGGCCGCGGCACTTGTTGAGCACCTGCATGACGCCCAGGGGGCGGCCGTCCTTCGAGACGATGGGCATGCAGAGGATGTTGCGCGTCCGGTAGCCGGTCTTGCGGTCCACCTCGGGGTTGAAGCGTTTGTCCTGGTACGGGTCGGGGATGTTGATGGTCTCGTTGCGGGTGAAGGCAGTGCCGGCGATACCAAGGCCGCAGGGAATGCGGATTTCGCTGGTGCCGATGCCCTGGGCGATGCGCGACCAGAGTTCGTTGGTGCGGGCGTCGTAGAGGAAAAGGGTGCTGCGGTCGGCATGGAGAATGTCGGTGGCCACCAGCACGATTTTCTCGAGGAGCTGGTCGAGCTGCAGCTCGGTGGAGATGGCCTTGGTCAGCTCGATCAGGCGGCTTTGCTCGATGCGGGCCTCCTCGGCGCGCTCGTAGAGCTGGGCGTTGGACAGAGCGCTCGACGCCTGGGCGCCGAGAGCCTGGAGCAGCACCATATCGTCGTTGGTGAAGTTGCCTTCGCGCTTGTTCAGCACCTGGGTGACGCCGATGGGCACGCCGTTCTGGCAGATCGGGGCGCAGAGGATGTTCCGGGTGTGGTAGCCCGTGCGCTGGTCGATGTCGCGGTTGAAACGCGGGTCCGCGTAGGCGTCGGCGATGATGGTTGCGCGGCAGTTGCGGAACACGGCGCCGGCAATGCCGGCGCCGGCGGGAAAGCGCAGTTCCTCCACGTCGGCTCCCTGGGCCACCCGGGAATACAGCTCGTCGGTGCGCTCGTCGTAGAGAAACAGCGAACTGCGGTCGGCGTTGAGCGCCTCGGTCACGATCGCCATCAGCCGGGGCAGCAGCACTTCGAGGCTCAGCGTGTCGTGGACCCGGTTCGACACCTCGATCAGGGCCGACACCCGGCCCAGCAGATCGCCAACCTTGGTCAGCAGCTCGTCGCGGTCGTCGCTCGAAAGCAGCCGCAGAATGCGGTCGAGATCGGACTGTTCGAGCCGACGGGAGAAAACCTGCTGGACAATTTCCTCCAGATCGAACGTGCTACCCGGTATGCCCATCGACAACCCTTTCGCTACCCACCCTCCACTCAACTAGCGTCGGGGCAACAACCCGCTCAGCGTCCAAGCCCAAGCTAAATTACTCTACTGAATGGAAGCATGCAAACGTCGATGCGGACTCATACTACCGCTGACACAGAAAACATGCGCGCCAGGGGCGGGGCGGCGCTATGTTTCGTCCAGTCGCGCATTTTCCGGAGAACCGCCGATGCAAACTCACGCCCGGTCCCTTCTCGCCAAACAGGGCGGCACCATCGCCGCGCAGTGCCTGAACGGCTGGTGGGATTTCCTGCCGCTCTTCGGGGAATCCGCCGGGGATGCCCCGCCGACAGCGGGCTGGTGCCGGAAGGCGATTCTGGTGCCCTCGTTCTGGACCAAGCCCAAGGATGGCGTGCGCCGTTCCGGCGAAACCTATTTCGCGGCCCGGTCCGAGGGCGAGTTCGCGGCGGACGACGAGTTCCTGTTCGACGCCTTCGGCTATCCGCTCGAGTGGAGCAAGACCCGCAGCGGCTGGCTGCGCCGGAGCTTCGCGCTCGCCGAGGTCCGCCCCGACCGGCGCTATTTCGTCTGCCTGGACGCGGTCTGCCCCCGGGGGACGGTGTTCGTGAACGGCCGGCGTTTCCCGGACCACGACCACCCTACCCTGCCGGTTTCGGTGGATGTGACCGAGGCCCTGCGGGCGGGCGACAACGAACTGGCGGTGCTGGTGAGGGACTACGAGCGGGACGAGCGGGGACGGCAGAAGGTGCCCACCGGCAACTGGATTCCCTGCGGCCACTCGGGCATCTGGCAGGACGTGCATCTGGTCGAGCGCGGGGACGCCTACGCCGAGGACGTGGCCATCGTCACCTCGACCCGGAAACGGACCATCGCCGCGAGCCTGCGGGTGGCCAATGCTCGCGCCAAGGCGCGAAACCTGCGCGTCCGCCTCGAAGTGGTCCGCTGGCGGCAGGGGGCCGATCCGGACCTGCTATCCGCCGACCTCCATCTCGGCGACGGGGCCATCCGGCTGCCGCCGGGCGGCAGAGCCGACATGGAATTCGAGCATTTCTGGCCCGAAGCAGCCTGGTGGAGCCCGGAGTCCCCCGCCCTCTACCAGTTGCGCTGGACCCTATTCGAGGCGGATCGTGTCGTCGAGCGCGGCTACGAGCGGTTCGGCTTCCGCGAGGTCTGGATCGAGGGGCCCCACGTCATGCTCAACGACCACCCTGTCCACATGTTTTCGGACTGGGGCCACAAGGCCACCCCCTACTACTACACGGAGGGCTGGATTCGCCAGTGGTTCGGCATGATCCGCGACGCCAACATGAACCACAGCCGCCTCCACACCCATCCCCATCCCACCCTCATTCTCGATCTGGCCGACGAGACGGGCATCCTGATTACCGGCGAGGCGGGCCTGCATGGCTCCGGCGGGGCCCAGGCCGCCGACTGCCCGGAGTACTGGGAAGCCGCGCGCGACCATGTGCGCCGCTTCGTCCAGCGCGACCGCAACCGGCCTTCCGTCATCATGTGGAGCGTCGAGAACGAAATGCGCTGGAACCGGGACCAAACCGACCTCGCTCAGCGCGAACTGCCCGGGCTCCGCGAACTCTTCCACCAGCTCGACTCCACCCGCACGGCCTACCACGAGGGGGACACCTCGCTCTGGAACGAGCGCGAGCTGGAGATTGTCAGCCGCCATTACGGCAAGGAATGCGCCGGGCTGGGCTGGTGGGACCGCAAGCAACCCCTGCACAGCGGCGAAATGAGCGTCTACCACTACATGGGCCCCAACAACACCCTGCATCTGGCCGGGGACGCCGCCTTCGCCAGCTATGCCGCCGTGGACGCGGCCGCCGCCACCGACACCGCCCACATCGTCGAGGCCGGGCGCACCCTCGGAGTCTGCAATTTCGGCCCCTGGAACCTCTCCTGCCTGGAAAACCTCCGGCTGGAGAGCGAAACGGTGGAACTGGACTACCCGGACTATTCGGCCCCCGGCGTGAAACCGCTCCGGGTGCCGGCCCATTCCAGCGAGTTCTCCTTCTGGAAGGAAGGCCCCGGCTACGTTCCCAACCATAGCTTCGCCATCCAGAAACACGCCTTCCGGCCCCTCGCCCTGATCGATCTCAGCCTGCGCGCCGGCTACTTCGCGGGCCAGCGCTGCCGCCGCACCCTCCACCTGGTGAACGACACCGCGCAGAACCTCGACGGCCTGCTCGAATGCCGTCTCCGCGACGGTCTGCGCACGGTCTGGGAACGGGATGTGCCGGTGAGCGTGGAACGGGGCCGGGTCGAATCGGTGGACCTCGCCTTCGAGCTGCCCGAAACCAGCGGCGGCGCGGTTTCCTGGGAGGCGCGGTTCGTCTCCCGGCAAGGCCCCTTCGACGAATGGTCCCGTCCGTGGCGGGTGGACACCCCGGCGGACGCCGGCTTCGGGCGCGGCTTCGCCGAGCCGTTCGCCATCTTCGGCCCCGGCAGCCTCCGCCGCCTCGGCGAACGCCTCGGGCTGGACACCGTCTACGTGCCCGACCTCGCGGCGAAGACCCTCAAGCCCTTCCACCTGCTGGTGATCGAAAAGGACGCCATCGAGCCGGGCTCCGCCATGAACCGCCACATCCAAGAGTTCGCGGTGCGCGGGGGACGGGTGGTCCTGCTCGAACAATCCGTCTCGGTCTTCCCTTCCCTGTCCCTCGACGAACTGCCGGTGAACACCGCCTTCGTGCGCGCCCCCCATCACCCCCTGCTCGAAGAGATGGACGATGACGACTTCGCCTACTGGGGCGACGATCCCTACGCCCTGCCCGGCGGCAGCGCCTGCGTGGCCCGGCGACTTTACGCGAAGGACGACGGGTGCCAGGCCCTTGCCCTGCTCGATTCGGGGGAAGGCGGCTTCGGCCACGGGGATCTGGACCGCACGCCGCTGTTCGAGCTGCCGGAAGGCAAAGGCCTCGTCCTCGCCTGCCAGTTGCGACTCACCGAATGCGCGGATTCCATCCCCGCCGCCGAGCGCATCCTCCGCCGCCTGCTGCTGCGGGCCGACGCCTACCGGCCGCTGAACTTCCCGAAACTGGTCCTCCCCGCCGGGGAAACCATTGCCGATCTCGTCGCCGAGGCGAAAAAGGGGGCCACCGTCCTGGTCGAAAACGCCTCGCCCGAGGAACTCGCCCGGTGGGGGAAGACTCTGGACATCAACCTGCGCCCCGCCCCGCCGGACGACATCTACCAGGCCGTGCGAAGCAAGGCAGACCCGGTGCTCGACGGCATCTCGAACCAGGACACCTGCGGCGTCACCACCTGGACCTACTCGCCTGCCAACCGCCGCAACACCACGGTCGGAACCACCTTCCTCGAACCGGTTCCCGAGCTGGAGAGCCTGCTCGATACCCCCACCGAGAGCTGCCTGAAGGAGCATTTCGTCAAGCTCGGCAAGACCGAACCCCTGCGGGCGCACACCCTCTCCCGCTTCCTCTTCGCCGAACAGCCCCGGCGAACCGTGGTTCTGGGCCGGGTGCGGGTCGGCAAGGGGCAGATTCTGTTCCAGCAGTTCGCTCCCGCCGAACCCGTCCATCCGGGGCTTGCGCGCTTCCGCAACCGCCTGCTGGCCAACCTCGGGGTCCCCCCCTCGGGAAGCCTGCTCGACGGCGAATCGGTTCCCCGGGGCGGCAAAAGCCAGGGTTTCCCCACCGCCATCCACCACACCCCAGCGCCCAAGGCCCCCGCCTTGTGGGATGAATTCGTTTCCTGCACCATCTACGCCAACGAGCGCATGCCCAACCGGCCCATCCTCAAAGCCGCCGCATGGCAGCGCCAGGAAATCCCCGACGGACGCTTCCCCGCCACCGGCGAAGGCCCCGTCTGCCTCTACCACATCATCCAGTCCGGCGTGGCCCGCAAAAACCTCGAACAGGACATCGGCGTGCCCAACCCCGAGGCCCTCAGCTTCCTCGACCTCGCCGGCGACGGCAGCGTCGAGCTGGTCGTCAACGGCAAACGCTTCGATCCGGTGACGCTGGCGGACGGCACCGCCACCATCGGGGACATCGAGTTCGAGGCGGGGTTCAACCATGTCCTGCTGCGCTGGACCCCGGCCACGGCGGACGCCATCCTCGCCCTGCGCTGGCGCAACATCATGCGCCGGCCCGAAACCTCCTTCGCCTTCCTCTAGGTCATTCCGGAAACCCGCGTGAACGAATTCGCCATCTACGAACCGCATCTCGAACCGCATGTCACCGGCGCGTCCCTGCGTCTTGATCCCGCCTGCGTCGAATGGGCCAACGGCCTGCTGATCCGCTCGACCAACTGGCTCGGCGACGCGCTGATGACCCTGCCCGCCGCCTACAAGCTCGCCCGGCTCGTCCCCGAACCCTGCGGGGTCTTCGTGCTCAGTCCTCCCGGTCTCGTCCCGATGTGGGAGGCGGCGGACTGGGTGTCCCATGTGATCCCGCTCGACGGCAAGCGGGCGGGCGAAGCGGTCTCGAAGCGAATCTGGCTGCTCCGTCCCGGCGTGGCGGCGGTCTTCCCGAACTCCTTCGGTGCCGCCGCCGATGTCTGGCGCCAAGGCATTCCCCTCCGCCTGGGACGCCGGGGCCGCTGGCGGGGCGGTCTCCTCACCCACCGCCTGCCCGCCTGGCCCCGGGGACACGGGGATGGCAAATGGCACCAGCTTTCCTACTATCTAGAATTCCCCGCCGTCTTCGGCGACGACTCCCTGGACATCGCCTGCCCGCCCCTGCGCGTGCCCGACGCCGCCGAACGCGCCGCCGCCCTCGGCCTCGAGCCCGGCGTCTCCTGGCTGGTCATGGCTCCAGGTGCCGCCTACGGCCCCGCCAAACAATGGCCCGCCCGGCACTTCGCCGAAGTCGCGGCCTGGTGGACCGCCGAACGGGGCCGTGTCGCCATCGTCGGCACCGACCGCGAACGGGCGGCGGGCGAAGTCATCACCGAGCGAGTTCCCGGCAGTCTCAACCTCGCCGGGAAATCGGGCATGGCCGACCTCATGGCCGTGCTTGCCAAAGCCGCCGCCGTCCTCGCCAACGACAGCGGCGCCATGCACCTGGCCGCCGCCCTCGGTCGGCCCGGCGTCGCCGCCTTCGGCTCCACCGATCCGGTTGCCACCGGCCCCATCGGGGGGAAATGGATTCTCCTGCGCGATCCGCCCGACTGCGCCCCCTGCTTCCAGCGCACCTGTTCCCGCCAGGACCACCCCTACGAGTGCCTGGAACGCATCCCCCCGCAACTCGCCATCCAAGCCCTCCAGCAGCTTCTCAACGACGTTCCATAGAACAGAACGCAGCAGGAATACCGGGCTCTCTCTGGCAGTTTCGGCTTGACTGGTCGGCGGCGGCGGGGTAGAATGGGCCGGGGCGAAAAAGACAAGGTTCCGAGTGTTTGCGTGTCTTGGTGCTGGGCTGCCATGGAGGAGTGAGCGATGCGAACGGCGCGGGTGCGGAACAGGACCGACGGGCTCGTGAT
>LVAZ01000655.1 GCA_001603055.1 Victivallales bacterium Lenti_02 | reverse complement strand
CGGGGCGCGGGGGGCGCAGGCGGGCCGCTTCGGCCGCGTTGAGACTGGCGATGGTTTCGCCGCCCAGACTCAGGCGGACGCTGCCCTTTTCGGTGCAGTGCAGGGCCTCGACGGTTTCGGGGGCGAGCGAGGGTTCCTTGCCCTCGGGGTCGCCGACCCCGAACCAGCGGTGGAGCCAGGCGTAGGCGGGCTCGCGCTTGGGTTGTTTCATATCGTGGATCCCGTCGACGAGCTGGTGTTTGAGCCGGTCCTCGAAGTTGCCCAGCCCGCGGTAGAAGCGCAGCATGTCCTGATACTTGGCATAATGGTAGGTTTCGCCGGACTGGTCGCCGACGATGATGATGCAGGGCCGGGGGGCGATGAGGGCGAGCAGGTCGCGGTCCACCAGGCTTTGCCCGTTCAGGTAGGTGTTTTCCATGGGCCCGCCGGGATGGGCGGCGACGCAGACGTGGATGCGCTCGTCGGCGGCGGCAATCAGGAAGGCCATCTGCCCGCCGCCGGAGTTGCCGACCACCGCCAGCCGGTCCGGGTCCACCTCGGGCCGTTCGAGCAGCGCGTCGACGGCGCGGATTCCGTCCCAGGTGCGGTAGCCTGCCAGTGAACGTCCGACCAGCCACGAGGGACGGCCCGCATAGTGGTGCTGGGGGCAGCAGCGGCGCACGTCGAAGGCCAGCACGACGCAGCCTTTCAGGACCATGCCCAAGCAGCACTCGTGGTAGAGGACGGCGGCTTTCCCGGTGGCCGCGTGGCCGCAGGTGAAGACGACGCCGGGGGCCTTGCCCTGGAGGTTGGCCGGAAGGTAGAGGTTGGCGGTGACGAAGTAGTTGGGATGGGATTCGAAGATGAGCTTCTCGATGGTGTAGCCGTCGCGGACGATGCGGCCCACGGTCCGGGTGTTGAGCGGGCGTTTGGGTCCGTAGGAGCCGAGGATGGTGTCGAGCCGGGCGCGGGTTTCCTGCTGGTAGGCCCGCCAGTCCTCGGGGGTGGCGAGGGCGTCGAGCCGGGCGGCGCGGCGGGCAGCCGCCTCCGCCTGTATCTTGTCGAGCGTTGGCAGATGGTTGCGGCGGATTTGCTGGCGTTCGGCGGGGGTCTGGGCCACCCGGAAGGAGTCGGGCAGGCGCAGGGCGTCGGCGGGCAGGAGGTCGCCCTGGAAGGTGCCGACGGGACGGAACACAAGGCCCGTGACCCGGCAGTATTCGCCGGCATCGGCCCGCCCGTGCAGGGTGATGCGGCTGCGGCACTGGATGTCCACGTTCGGAATGCGCCGCTCGCGTGGCACGTCCTCGACGGGATGGTTTTCCGGGGTCTGGTCGAACCGGAACCGATGCACTTCGATGCCGTTGACGCGGAGGGACAGCTCCGAGGCGCCGTCGTGTTCGTCGATATGGCGCACCAGCACATCGTAGCGGGCGGTTTCGCCCCAGAAGACGGCTTCGGCGGTTCCCTCGGGGACATTGGGAGGCAGTTCGAGCACCCTCTGTCTGGCGCGGGTGGCCACCCGGAAGCCCTGGC
>LVAZ01000192.1 GCA_001603055.1 Victivallales bacterium Lenti_02 | reverse complement strand
CCCGAAGCTCAGCCTCTGGGGCAATGTCTTCAGCAACGAGTCGGCGCTTTTCCGCACCTCCGACGGCGGCATGGCGCGGGTGAACGAGTTCCGCCGCACCGCCCACTCGATGATGGACCGCATGACCATCACCGGCACCCACGGCTGCTATCAGGAGCAGCCGCGCGAACGGGAGGGGCTGCTGTCCAACGTCTTCTCCTGGCTCGATTTCCCGGAGGGGTACGGCAAGGACGGCGTCATCCCCTTCGAAACCGCCCACAAGGACGTCAAACTCCGGATGACCGACCACAACGACCTCTGCGTGTTCAACGGCGTCACCGTGACCGAGGAGAACATCGGCGACCTGCCCAAGGAGTACCTCGGCAAGACCTTCCAGGGCGTCTCCCCCTTTCAGCCCTGGCAGCAACTCCCGGTCGAGTTCGCCGACCGCAAGAACGGCCACGAGGGAACCCATGTGTTCCTGGTCAACGACTTCGTCCGCTCGGTGAACGCGCAGAAACTGCCCCCCAACCATGTCTGGCTGGCCGCCCGCTACAACGCGCCCGGCATCGTCGCCCACGAATCCGCCAAGCGCGAGGGCGAGCGCCTCGCCATCCCCGACTTCGGCCTGCCCCCCGCCGACCGGGCCGTCATGGACGAAACCTTCCCCCTCCAACCCTGAGCATAGCATTCGAGGAGATCGATCATGGGACTCAAAATCGGCATCTGCGGAGCGGCTGGCGGGTTCAGCCAGGCCTTCATTCCCCTCTTCCAGGCCCATCCCGGCGTGGACGAGGTCTATCTGGCCGAAATCATGGCGGACCGTCTGGCGGAGCAGGCGGCCAAGTTCGGGGTGACCAAGACCTTTTCCTCGCTCGACGAGCTATGCAAAAGCGACTGCGACTGCATCGCCCTCTTCACCCAGCGGTGGATGCACGGCCCCCAGGCGATCCAGGCCCTCAAGGCGGGCAAGCACGTCTACAGCGCTGTCCCCGCCGCCGTGTCGCTCGAGGAAATCGACGAGCTGGTCAAGACGGTGAAGGAAACCGGGCTGACCTACATGCTCGGCGAAACCAGCTACTACCGCGCGCAGACCACCTTCTGTCGCAACGCCTTCGCGACCGGGAAGTTCGGCGAGTTCGTCTACGGCGAGGGCCAGTACCACCACGACATGGCCCACTTCTACCACGGTTACTCGCGGAGCAACGGCGATGCCTGGAAGCGCACCGCCAGCTTCCCGCCCATGTACTATCCCACCCACTCGACCGCCTTCATCCTCTCGGTCACCTTCCGCCGCATGACCGAGGTGAGCTGCTTCGGGTATGTGGACCACCACGTCGATGGCGTCTTCGATCCCAACCTGAGCCTCTGGGGCAATGTCTTCAGCAACGAGTCGGCGCTGTTCCGCACCTCCGACGGCGGCATGGCGCGGGTGAACGAGTTCCGCCGCACCGCCCACAGCATGATGGACCGCATGACCATCACCGGCACCCACGGCTGCTATCAGGAGCAGCCGCGCGAACGGGAGGGGCTCCTCTCCAACGTCTTCTCCTGGCTCGATTTCCCGGAGGGCTACGGCAAGGACGGCATCATCCCCTTCGAAACCGCCAACAAGGACGTCAAACTCCGGATGACCGACCACAACGACCTCTGCGTGTTCAACGGCGTCACCGTGACCGAGGAGAACATCGGGGACCTGCCGAAAGAGTACCTCGGCAAGACCTTCCAGGGCGTCTCCCCCTTCCAGCCCTGGCAGCAGCTCCCGGTCGAATTCGCCGACCGCAAAAACGGGCACGAGGGAACCCATGTGTTCCTGGTCAACGACTTCGTCCGCGCCGTCTCCCAGCACAAGCTGCCCCCCAACCATGTCTGGCTGGCCGCCCGCTACAACGCCCCCGGCATCGTCGCCCACGAGTCCGCCAAGCGCGACGGCGAGCGCCTCGCCATCCCCGACTTCGGTCTGCCCCCCGCCGACTGGGCCGTCATGGACGAGACCTTCCCCCTCCAGCCGTAAGCCAGAACTCACTGGAAAGCGCAAGCAAGACGCCTTCCTCGTCGCCATGCAAATCAAGCGCGTGGAGCGGCCGCGTCCTCGTGGCCACGGCGCGCAGCGCCGGGAACGCCCCGGCCAACCCGTCAAGGTGGGCATGGCGTGGGACGGGTGGTCGCGAGACGCGACCGCTCCACGCGCAGGGTAGGCATGATCTCCGGCGCGGTCGGGAATAATGCCCCGAAATACACGTTTGGCACCCCGTGCCCCGAAAGTTTGGGCGTTCAATTTGCGAGAGCCTTGTGCTTGCCCCAGTGAGTTCTGGTAAGCCATCCGCTTGCACCCGCCGGGCGGGAGGGCATCTTGTGGACTTCGGATGTCCGCAACGGAGATTCCCCATGCCCCATCCCCTCCCGCCCCGGCAACGGGTGCTCGCCGCCCTGGCCCATGAACCCACCGAGTCCGTCCCCTTCTCCTGGGGCTTCGGCCCGACGGCGGAAATGGGGGCCGTCCTCAAGGACTTCTATGCGGCGCAGGGCGTCGATTGGGCCGCGTTGCGGCGGGAGACCGACGACCTTGTGCGGCTTTCCCCCCTCCCCCTCGCGCCCGCCGCCGGCAATATCTGGGGCATCCGCACCCAACGCACGGACTATGGCACCGGCAGCTACAACGAGTTCTGCGAGTTCCCCCTGGCCGGCGTGACCGACCGCGCCCGGCTCGACGCCTATCCCTGGCCCGACCCCGCCGCCTACGACGACGCTGGTTTCGCCGCGCGCATCGCCGCCGCCAACCCGGACCAGGCCCGGGCCGTCATGGTCCCCGGCGGCAATCCCTTCGAAATCTATTGCTGGATGACCGGGCTGGAGGAGGCCATGACCAATCTCGCCCTCGCCCCGGAAC
>LVAZ01000191.1 GCA_001603055.1 Victivallales bacterium Lenti_02 | reverse complement strand
GCAAAGATTTTTTCTTCATCCATGAACCTGAGTGGAATGGGATAAAGACGGACAAGCCGCCCGCTATCAGCGAAGAGACCTCCCGTGCATACAAGCTCCCTGTACTTGCTGCTTAGTTCTGGACGTGTCTTTCCCCAAATCAAGATGCGTTTTTTCTCCCATCCTGTCATTTGGCTACTCCTTTTTTCGGTTATTTCAAATATGTACAGCCCTCACTTGGGTGACCGTCTCGCCGATCATCTTGATGAGCACGCTACGATGGCATTGCATGGCATCACGCTCATAGCAGAGCATCGCCACCGGTTGCTCGGTTGCCATTTCCGCAATCAGCCTGACGACATCTGGGTTTGTGCACAGGTAAGTACGGTAGTCAGCGAGGCATTGGTTAATGTTGCCTTTCTGGTCCTTGAAAGGGTTACCTGCTGAAGGGACATGGGCGTAACCGATGCCATCATCACTGAGCCTACTCGTAAGGCTGCGCTTGCTAAATCCACGCTTTCTTGACAACGGCACGAGCCTCACATCCAGAACCATGCGTATTCCGTGCCGCACAAGCGAAGCCACCAAGTCGTCTGGCGTCCGTCGCTCGTAGCCAATAGAAGCAACCTGTAGTGCGCCCACTGCAAACCCCCTTGGAAATCGCTTGTCGCGTTGATTGCAGACACGGAGGCGCTGCTTCGACATCCACACTCCCGTGTCGTTTGGCGAAGAAGCTACACTGCCCACGCTTTGATGCAAGCCGTCGTTGGCGCTCCGCTACTCGGGCATTGTGTCGCCGAGTCTTGTCACGCGATCCACCATCACGACAAACCTTCCGTCCGCCAAGAACCGGGCGGGGCAACCACGCCTCGGGCCAGGCGTCGAGGCCTTTGAGCCCGAGGTCCACGCCCGCCCGCTGCCACCAGTCGATGATGCTGTCGGAACAAAGTCCCCCCGGCGAGGGAGTAGCCAGAACTCGCGGGGGCAAGCACAAGGCTCTCGCAAGTTGAACGCCCTGGATTTCGGGGCATTCATTCAGACCGCGCCGGACCCCGTGCCAATCTTTCGCGTGGAGCGGTCGCGTCCTCGCGACCACCCTCCCGCGCCATGCCCACCTTTACGGATTGGCCGGGGCGCTTCCGGCGCTTTTACATGGCGTGGAGCAAGGCGTTTTGGTTGCGCGTCCCAGTGAGTTCTGGTAGCGGACTCGCGTCTGTACGTTCTTGCAGCCCCGCAGAGGCCCTCCGCTTGGTGGGGGTCTTGCATTTCCGTGGCGGCGGGGCATGGTTGGGGAGTTCCCCGCATGGGCGGGGTATGCGAGGAAGCACGATGCACGATCTCCAGGCCGGCGTGGCGGCGCGCGACATCTCGCCGCAATCCCCTCTGTTTCTGGTGGGCTACCCCCATGTGGAGCGGTTCAGCCAGGGAATCCATGACCCTTTGCTGGCCACGGCGCTGTTTCTGGGCGACGGGGGGCTGGGAACCTTGCTCTTGTCGCGAAGCGCAATATGCTAGCGTACCGATACCAGCGAGATGCATGAGTTCAACGGAGAATGGTAGCACTATCATGGACACGCAATCAACCGACCAGGTACAGGCCGACCCCGGCTATGCCATGCTCATCTCGCCGATGACGGTTGACAAGCTGGGAGTCAAGCTCTACGACAAGGTCAGTGCCGTTGTCGCCGAACTCATTGCCAACAGCTACGATGCCGATGCTAAAGAAGTCACGGTCTGGCTTCCCCTTGACACGATGCTCGTCAGAATCCAGAACGGTGTGCTGATCGACGATGGTTTGGAGATTGTGGTCGAGGACAACGGGCACGGGATGACGCCAGCGGAAGCCAGCAGCTACTTCCTTGTTGTCGGAAGCGATCGCAGGAGGCGCTCTCAGCACGGTGCAACGTCCAGGGCGGGGCGGCGGGTGATGGGCAGGAAAGGCATCGGGAAACTCGCTCCTTTCGGTATCTGCCGAAGGATTGAGGTTATCTCGGCGGGTGGAGAGAAGACCAAAGATGGGTACTTGGTGGCGCATTTCGTGATGGACTATGACGATATCATGCGACATCCTGATGATGGTACCCCCGTGCCACTAACCAGGGGAGATAAAGACAGGACCTATCGCCCGGAGCATGGCACCACGATCCGTCTCTCAAGCTTCCTGCGCAAGCGGATTCCCAACGCCGAAACGTTCCTGCGCCAGATGGCCCAGCGATTCCAGCCGCTACCTAGCTTTACGGTTCAGATTGGGGACACAACCGGAGGGGACAACCTTCGCTGCTGCTATGAACTCAGCACACTGGACGTTCCTGTACGCGAAGGCACGAGGATCGATCTATCTGGCCGTCCGGTTCCGATGGATAATGGGATCTACCTCCATGTCGATGGTTGGGTTGGCATGGCAGAAGATCCTTACCGAAACGAGGAGATGGCAGGTGTCCGCATATACGCGAGGCACAAGATCGTGGCGGTCACCCGTGACTTCGAGCAACCCGCTGGCTTCACTGGAGAGTTCGCAATCCGCTCGTATCTGGTCGGGGAGATTTCCGCAGAATGGCTTGATGACGACGAAGGAGAGGACCTTGTCCGTTCAGATCGCCAAGGCATTATCTGGGAGTCTGAGCGTGGTAGGGCTCTGCGGAGTTGGGGTGCAGAACTCATCAAAGAGGTGGGGAGAGCATCGCAGGGACCTCGCAGGGCATCTACTGCTCAGACGTTCTTGGAGAATTCCAAGTTCGAGGAACGAGCTCGAAGTCGGTACAGGAACCAGGACATTCAGCGCGAGGCGATAGCCCTGGCGAAGAAGTTCGGCTCGTTCGCGGCTGGAGACGAACTTAACAGTGAAGACTATCTGAACGATCTCAGCGAGTTCATCCTCACCGTCGCACCACACCAGGTCCTTGTTGATTCGCTCAGGAACTTCGCCAGACAGCTGAACAACGGTGCCGATGACCCAGACGAGATGGCTGAGCTTTTCAACACTGCCAATGTTGCAGAAATGGCGTCCTACGTGCAGATCGCTCGCGGGCGTGTCGAAGCGATCAAGCAGTTGCAGGAGTTGACGAAGAGGATGAAAGTCGATGAATCGCTTCTTCAGACGTTGATCGAGGACGCACCTTGGCTGATAGAGCCGACATGGACTGTGATCACCAAGAACCAATGGCTAAGTACTTTTGTAACGAAGTTTGAAGCATGGTACTCGGATCACTACGATGGACAGACCATTTCTTTGTCGCTAGGCACAAGCCAGAGGAATAAGCGACCCGACTTCACCGCCGTTCAGATCGGGCAGAAACTGCGTTTGGTGGAGATCAAAGCGAAGGGACACATTTTCGGAGATGCTGATTGGGACAGGATGGTCAACTATGTGGAGGCTTTTGATCGGTTTTTCCAGGATAACCCAGAGACAGTAAGCGCATTCCCCAGAGGTTGGCAGATAGACCTGATCGCCGACGATGCGCACCTCGACAGCTTCCAGAGCAAACGTGTATATAGGCAAGAGGAGGAAGCCGGGCGGATCGTGCGTAGCACATGGATTGATTTCCTAACGAGAGCAGAGACCGCACACGAGGCATTTCTTGCCTCGGCCGGATTGGGGTCTGAAAGCCACAATGGGTAGAAGAATCCTCAAACAAGACTCGCAACGCTTTCTGGCAGTTAGCCTCTTCTCAAACTGCGGTGCCGGCGATGTTGGCTACCGAGCGGCCGGGTTTCGGTTCTCAGTGATGGCGGAGCTAGAGCAACGGCGACTTGGCGTTGCTTTGCTCAACCATGCCGGAGCACAAGGTGTCGTTGGTGACCTTCGCCAGACTTGGCCATCAGTGGTTGAACTATGGGGAAAAGCGTTTCCGGGGAATTCGCCCGATCTACTGGCAGCCTGCCCACCATGCCAAGGCATGAGTAGTGCCAGAGCAGAACGAGGTTTGGAAGCTGATCCCGACGCGGGGACGCGAGATCCTCGTAACTTGCTTGTAGTGGTGATCGCAGAGGTTGCTAACCGCCTATCTCCCCGGTGTGTGGTCGTCGAGAATGTGCCTGCTTTCTTTACCCGGAGAGTGAGACATCCCAAGACGGGAGAGCCGATATCGGCGGCAAGATACCTGATCGACGAACTTCTTCCTGATTACTCTGTGTATCCGTTGCTCGTTGACATGAGTCACTTCGGAGTACCACAACAGAGGAAGCGCGCGTTTCTCACTTTCATCCGACGCGATGAGGCGGGGCTATCCCTCCTAAAGACTGCGGGAGTGTCACCATACCCAGTACCGATGTTTGCTCCTGATTTCGGCGGGACGCCTGTTACTGTCAGAGATGCTCTCATTGCCGCGAAGCTCCCAGCATTGGATGCGGCTACCGCAGAGAGTGCTTCTTCGCCTGGCTACGGGACAATGCATTCTGTCCCGGTTTGGCCTGATCGTCGATATGACATGGTTGCCGCGATTCCGCCGAATGGTGGGGGATCGGCGTGGCAGAACAACAAGTGTTTCGAGTGTGGAGATGTTGAGGTGGCGGATAACGATGCTATTTGCCCCCATTGTGGGCAACCACTGCTACGCCCGGTTGTTTTGGAGCAGGATGGAACATGGCGACTGGTCAGGGGGTTCCGGTCCTCAAGCTACCGACGGCTCAACCCAAACCTACCGGCTACCACTGTGACAACGGCCAGTGGCCACCTTGGGAGTGATTCGACCATACACCCGTGGGAAAACAGGCTCCTAAGCATCTATGAGTGTGCTTTGCTTCAAACATTCCCGCATAATTTCAAATGGGGAAACACACTCAAGAGATATGGCACCTCAAACGTTCGAGCCATGATTGGTGAGGCTGTTCCACCCCGTTTCACCACTTTGCATGGCAGCGCTATCTTGGCTGTTCTCTCGGCAAACGAGGATGAATTCGGTACTCTTCTTCGTGCAAACAACCGACGGTGCCTAGCTGCATGGGAGAGACTAGGACTACAACTCCCTGAATGCTCCCCCCCACCATTGGCCGAAACGGCTTCCCAACCGACCTTTGTTTGAACTGGCAAAGCATTACGCACTACGCCCCAGCGGGGGTCTTGCATTTCCGGGGGTTGGGGGCATGGTTGGGGAGTTCCCCGCATGGGCGGGGCATCGAGGAAGCACGATGCACGATCTCCAGGCCGGCGTGGCGGCGCGCGACATCTCGCCGCAATCCCCTCTGTTTCTGGTGGGCTACCCCCATGTGGAGCGGTTCAGCCAGGGAATCCATGATCCTTTGCTGGCCACGGCGCTGTTTCTGGGCGACGGGCGGCTGGGGATCGTCAGCATCGCCGCGGACCTGCTGTTCGTGCCGCACGGGCTGGCGCGGGCGGCGCGGGCGGAAATCGCGGAACGCACGGGGATTCCGCCGGAGCGGGTGATGATCTCGGCCACCCATACCCATTCGGGGCCGGTGACCAACGAGATGCTGTCCTGGCGGGACGATCCGCTGGTGCCGCCGCCCGATCCGGGTTATCTGGAGGGGCTGCGCCGCGCTCTGGTCGAGGCAGCGGTCGAAGCAGTGCAGGACGCCCGCCCGGCCGAGCTGGCGGCGACCACGGCCCATAGCGAGGGCGTGGGCGGCAACCGGCTGAGTCCCGACGGGGTGCGCGATCCGGAGGTGGGGTTGCTCTATGTGCGCGACCGGGCCGACCACCGCCCGCTGGCCCTGCAACTGGTCTACTCGATGCATCCCACCGTGCTGCACGAGGATTCCCCCTTCGTCTCGGCCGATTTTCCCGGTTTCACCCGGCTGTATCTGCAGCGAGCCTTTCCCGGCCTGCGCCTGCTCTACCACAACGGCCCCTGCGGCAATCTGAGCCCGCGCTATCAGGTGCGGGGGCAGACCTTCGCCGAGGCGCGGCGGCTGGGGGAGCTGCTCGGGGAGCAGGTGGCCGGGGCGCTGGCCGGGCTGGGGGACGACGCCTTTGCCAGCGACGTGTCCGTGGCGGGCGCGCGCCGGTTCGTCGATTTGCCCCCGCGCGATTTCGGCAGCGTCGGGGAGGCCGAGCGGGAACTGGCCGAGGCGAGGGCGGAATACGCGCGGCTGCGGGCGGCCGGGGCCGGGCACGGCCCGGTGCGCACGGCGGAATGCACCGTCTTCGGGGCCGAGGAGCGGGTGACTCTCGCCCGGGCCCAGGCGGCGGGCGACACCGCCCGGATTCTCGCGGACTATCTGCCCGTCGAGGTGCAGGCCCTGCGCGTCGGCGGCACCCTTCTCGCCTGCCTGCCGGGCGAGTGTTTCGTCGAGTATGCCCTCGAGATCAAGCGCCGGCTTCCCGGCGCCTTCGTGGTCAGTCTGGCCAACGGGGAACTGCAAGGGTATATTCCCACCCCCGACGCGAGCGGCTACGAGGCCCGTCTGAGCTTTTTCGAGCCTGCGGCCGGCCAGCGTCTGGTCGATGCGGCGAGCCGTCTCGCCGCCGATCTCAGCACAGGAGCGGAAGCACATGGCTAGGTTCAAAATCGGCGTCATGGTCGATTCCTTCGGCCTGCCCATCCCCGAGGGGGTGCGCAAGGCCCGGGAAATCGGGGCGGACGGCATGCAGGTGTACGTGGTCGAGGGCGGCATGGCCGCCGAGGCGCTCGACGCCGCCCGCCGCCGGGAGTTCAAGGCCCTGGTGGATTCGCAGGGGCTGGAAATCTCCGCCCTCTGCGGCGACCTGGGCGGCCACGGCTTCCAGATTCCCGCCGAGAACGCCACGAAAATCCGCCGGTCCAAGGCCATCGTGGACCTGGCCGTGGACCTGGGCACCAAGGTGGTGACCACCCACATCGGCGTGGTGCCCGAGGACCGCGCGGACCCGGTGTACCGCAACCAGCTCGCCGTCTGCCAGGAACTCGGCGCCTACGCCACCGCGCGCGGCGTCGCCTTCGCCATCGAGACCGGTCCCGAACCCGCCGTCCGCCTGAAGAGCTTCCTCGACGAGGTGGCCTCCCCCGGCATCGGCGTGAACCTCGATCCCGCCAATCTGATCATGGTGCTGAACGACGATCCGGTGGCGGCGGTGCATACCCTGCGCGACTACATCGTGCACACCCACGCCAAGGACGGCGTGCAGTATCGCCCCTGCGATCCGGTCCAGGTCTACGCCGCCTTCGCCGAAGGCGGCATCGCCGGCCTGAACATCGGCGAACTCTTCAACGAACTCCCCCTCGGCGAGGGGGCCGTCGATTGGGACCGCTACCTGGCGGCCCTGTCCGCAGTCGGCTACTCGGGCTATCTGACCATCGAGCGCGAGGTGGGCAGCAATCCCGAGGCCGACATCCGTTTGGCCGTCGAGTTCCTGAAGTCCAAGATCGGCCGGTAGGCCGGACCTTCGCGCAGCCCGGGAGAGTGCTCCCGGCGCGATGGCGAACCCCCAAGGAGACTGACGACATGACAACGCATCTGCAACGCATGGTCGCGGGACTGTCGCTGGCGGCCCTCGCCCTCGGGCTGGCGGGCTGCGGCAAGGGCGAGCAAACCGCGGCCGGTCCGGGAGCCGACACGCCTCCGGTTCCCGAGTTCAAGATCAACTACAGCATCTTCTTCCCCCCCACCCACATCCAGTGCATCACCGCCCAGGCCTGGGCCGACGCGGTCAAGGAGCGCACCAACGGCCGGGTCGAGATCCAGATTCACGCGGGCGGCACCCTGAGCAAGGCGCCGGACGTGTACCGGGGCGTGGTGAGCAATGTCTCCGGCCTCGGCATGAGCTGCTTCGCCTACACCCGCGGCGCCTTCCCTCTCCTCGAGGCCCTCGACCTGCCCCTCGGCTATCCCGACGGCATGACCGCCACCCGCGCCGCCAACGAGATCGTCAGCCGCTTCGACCCCAAGGAACTGGCCGACGTGAAGGTGATGTACATCCACGCCCACGGCCCCGGCGTGCTGGCCACCAACAAGGAGGTGCGCCGCTTCGAGGACATCAAGGGCCTCAAAATCCGCGGCACCGGCCTTTCCGCCAAGATCGTCGAGTCCCTCGGCGGCGTCGCCGTCGGCCTCAGCCAGCCCGACACCTACGAAGCCCTGCGCAAGGGCACCGTGGACGCCACCCTCTGCCCCGTCGAGACCCTCAAGGGCTGGAAGCAGGGCGAGGTCATCAAGAGCGTTACCGACCTCTCCGCCGTCGGCTACACCACCGCCATGTTCGTGGTCATGAACCGCCAGCTCTGGAACAGCCTCCCCCCGGACCTCCAGACGATCATCGAGGAAACCAACCGCGAGTGGATCGACAAGCACGGCGAGGCCTGGGATCAGGCCGACCGGGAAGGCATGGCCTTCGTCGCCGAACTCAACCATCCCGTCCACCCGTTCTCCGCCGAGGACAACGCCAAGGCCGTCGCCGCCGTGCGCCCGATTCTCGCCGAATACGTGGCCGGCGCCGCCGCCAAGGGGCTTCCCGGCCAGGAAGTCCTCGCCGCCCTCCAGGAAATCATTGCCAAGGCCCGCGCGGCCAAGTAGCGAAAACACCATTCACGGAACTTCACCCGGCAACGCCGTGTCCTTCCCCGAGGGTTGCGGCATGGCGTTGCCGCGCAAGGCAAAGCACGAACCGACATGCACGTCCAGATTCTCCGCAGCAAACTTCACCGCGCCATCCTCACCGGGTGCGAACTCGAATACGAGGGCAGCCTGAGCATCGACCTGGATCTGATGGACGCGGTGGGCATCTTCCCCTTCGAGAAGATTCTCGTGGTCAACCAGACCAATGGCGAACGGCTCGAGACCTACGCCATTCCCGGCGCGCGCGGTTCCCGCGAGTTCTGCCTGAACGGCGCGGCCGCCCGCCGCGGCAATCCCGGGGACATGATCACCGTCATGGCTTTCGGCGCCGTGCCGATCACGGAGGCCGCCGCAGTCAAGCCGACCATCGTCATCCTCGACCGCGACAACCGCATCCGCGAACGCAAGTAGAACCCGGGGGCCGGGCGGGCGTTTACATTTCTTTTACACCCCTTTGACGCCCGCCAGACAAGTCGCGGCGGCGCTTCGCCTATACTCCTTGCAGAAGGCCGGGAAGTCCTCCCGCCCCATCAGCCAAAGGAGAATTCCGCCATGCAACGCCTGTTCGCCCTGTTCCTCCTGCCCCTCGCCGTCCTGCTCGGTTCCGGTGGGCGCGCCCCGGCCAGCCCGGTAGTCTGCCGGATCGAGCTGGACAAGCCCGTCCTGCCCGCCGACGAGGCCACCCGCGCGGTGGTCAAAGTCAGTCTCGACGCCGTCCAGGTTCCCAGCGGCAAGAAGCGCCCGCCGATCAATCTGGCGGTGGTGCTCGACCGCTCCAGCTCCATGAGCGGGCGGAAGATCGAGGACGCCAAGGAAGCCGCCATCGCGGCGCTCCGCCGTCTCGATGCGGAGGATGTCTTCACCCTCGTGGTCTACGATTCCGGGGTCGAGACCATTCTTCCCGCCCAGCCGGTCGCCGATGTGGAGGGCATGGAGCGCCGCATCCGGGCCATCCAGCCCAGTGGCATGACCAACCTCTTCGGCGGCGTCAACCAGGGTGCCAGCGAAATCCGCAAGCATCTCGCCGACAAGCGCTACACGCCCCGCATCATCCTCCTGTCCGACGGCCAGGCCAACGTCGGTCCCAGCTCGCCCGCCGAACTCGGCCGGCTGGGCGCGGCCCTGGTCAAGGAGGGCATCTCGGTCACCACCGTCGGCCTGGGCAGCGGCTACAACGAGGACCTGATGGCCCAGCTCTCGCAGCAGAGCGACGGCAACACCTACTTCGCCGAGGGCAGCGCGGACCTGCCCCGCATCTTCGCCGCCGAGCTGGGCGACGTGCTCAGCGTGGTGGCCCGCAAGGTGACTATCGAGATCGAGTGCCCCGACGGCGTCCGCCCCGTGCGCATCATCGGCCGCGACGGCAAGCTCTCCGGCCAGCGGGCCGAGGTCTTCCTGAACCAGCTCTACGGTGGCCAGAGCAAGTATGTGCTGCTGGAAGTGGCCGTGCCCCCGACCGCCGCCGCCAAAACCCGCCAACTGGCCCAGGCCCGCTGCGTCTACGAGAACGCCCTGAGCAACACCGGCGGCGAAAGCCGGGCCGCCGTCTCGGCCAACTTCACCGGCGACCGCCGGCAGGTGATCGCCCAGGCCAACCGGGCGGTCCAGGTCGAACTCAACGCCAACGTCAACGCCCTGGTGAGCAACGAAGTGATCGTGCTGGCCGACAAGGGCGACACCAAGCAGGCCGTGGAAGTCCTCCGCAAGCGCAGCGAGCAGCTCAAGCAGGAAGCCAAAGAC
>LVAZ01000190.1 GCA_001603055.1 Victivallales bacterium Lenti_02 | reverse complement strand
GTGGTGGTGGTGGAGGAGGGGGAGGAGGATCGCCGCCGCCGCCGCCGTTGCCGTCTTTGCCGCCGCCGCCGCTGCCGTTGCCGTCTTTGCCGCCGCCGCCGTTGCCGTCTTTGCCGCCGCCGCCGCTGTTGGAGTTCTGGGCGGCAGGAACTTGGTAGGCGAAGTGGAAGGGATTGCCGGGCATCGCCGTTTCCGAGGGTCCGGAAACCAGCATGGCGTAGGCTCGGGAGGCGATGATCTCGTGGCGTGGCGGCAGGGAGTTAGCCACGGATGCCCCGGGCGTTTCCCGGCGCGGTCCCCACCAGGCAAGAAGCAGGGCCAGGGAGGCGGCGAGGGCGCACCAGAACAGGCTTTTCTCCCAATTCGCCACGATGGCTTGGCTGAATGGCCGCATTCCGGACCTCCTTGTGTTGTCTAGGCCCCGGCGGGCAACAGTTTCCGCTCGCTGGTTCGGATTGTTGGCGCATGTCCCGAGGGCCGGAAATAGGAGGACAATTCCAGCATGACCACCACGTTCCGGGTGCGCAGGAACCCGTTGCTGTCCGGTTGTCTCTCGGACAGCAGCAGGGGGTTCTCGGTTTCCATGACAATGCGGTTGACGGTCAGGAAATTGCCGTTGCTCTGCATGTCGCGGATGGCGTTGCAGATGGTGGGCAGGGGGCCCTGGAGGCGGACGCGGATGGGCAGTTCCATCACATAGGGGGCTTTGTCGTCCTTGTGGAGTATGTAGAAACGGGTGGGCAGAACGGTGATTTCGGAAACGTTCCGCCCGCCCCCGCCGAGGCCGAAGGGGCCGCGGGGAATGGCGGCACCCGCCTTCGGGGCGAGGCGGCGGGATTCGATGGCAAGTCCGTTTTTCTCGACCAGCACGTTGACCAGCCGATCAATGGTCCAGACCTTGAGCATGAGCAGGTAGGTTTCCTCGTCGGCGGTGTCCTCGCCGATGCCGAGAACCTCCTCGTCGAGGAAGATATTCTTGGCCGAAAGGCGGCGTTTCAGTTCGTCCAGCTCGTCGCGGTAGACGATGCGGGAGACCTGGTTCATGAAGGTTGCGATGTCGGTGTATTCGCGCTTGATGCGCTCGTCGAACATGCCGGTGGCCCGTTCGAGCACCTGTCTGGAACGGGTGATGAGACCATTGTTGAACTCGCTGCCGTCGGGATTCTTCTGGGTGACCCCGTCGAGCTTCCGTTTGGCGTTTTCCGTCATGGTTTCGAGCCGGACGGCATCGAGGGGATAGGGGGTTTCCTTGGTCATGTCCGCCAACTCCTTGAGCAGGGAGTCGCGTTCGCTGCGAATGTCCTCGACCTCCATGGCCTTGGGGCGCAGCAGGAAAAAATAGGCCACTGCCGAGGCAATGACGAGAGCCAGAAGCACGGCCAGCGCCATGCGATGTTCCGGAGGCCAGTCGCGGTTCGTCACTTCTTTGTCGTCCCTTTTTCTGCCGTGGCGGCGGGGAGGGTCACGTCCTGCTGGGCGAAGGGCAGGTCGAACATGAATTGGGTGAACCGCCCCTTGGAGGGCTTCTCCCGCCAGAAGCGTTCCCAGAGACTGAATATTTGCTCTTCGACCCCTTGGCGGTTCTGCTCGATGTCCACGCCCTTGAAGACCGTTCCCTGGTTCAGTTTGTCGACCATGACCAGCATGGGGCCGTAGCGGCTTTCGACCTGATAGGGGATGTAGCCGGCGACCACCATGCTGGTGAGAAGGGGAATCTGCTCCACCGGAGTGGCGTTCAGGACAGTGACATCGCGGCTACGCCGGGCTTCTTCAACGGAACCGATGCTGAACATGCCGCCTGCCGCGGGTGAGGAGGCGGGGCGGCTGGGCTTGTCCGCCGCGCCGGGCTCGGGATTCTTGGCCCCCATCTCGTCGTAGCTGAGGCGGTCGGCCAGGAAAATAAAGAAGTCCTTGTCGCTGCGGGCCCGGTTGAGTTCGTTCATGGCGGTGAGGAAGCGCTGGGCCCGGTTGCCCTTCTCGACGAAGGGGATGAGCATCCGTTCGTGGTGTTCCATGGTGGCCATTTGCCGCTTGAGCTGCGGGATGAGATTCTTGCAGCGGCTCAGTTCCTCCACCTGCTTGCCGAACACTTCCTTCTCCCGGTCCAGGCGGAAGGAGTAGCGGAGCAGGCCGGCGACCAGGATGACGGCCAAAATGGCTTCGGTGGCGAGCAGATAGGGGAAGAGGCGTTTGCGGCGCTGGCGCCAGCGCAGGGAGACGGGAGCCAGGGAGAGGGGGATGCGGGCTGCACCGAAGCCCTGCAGGGCGAGACCGAAGGCGGTGGTCATGCTGGGCACGGGCAGGCCGGTAGTCCGGTCGGCGGGGCCGAAGAGGACGACTTCACAGCCGAAGAAGCGGCCCAGGCATGCGTCGAGACCGGTCAGGGCGGCACCGCCGCCGGTGAGCCAGATTTTCCCGAGCAGCAGATGGGAGAGTTCCTCCTTCTCGCCGGCCCGCCAATGTTCGAGGGCGTTGCGCATTTCGCCTTCGAGCTGGCGGTTGACGGCGTGGAGGGGATGGTCCGTGTCCTGCGGATCGAGTTTGAAGCCGCGTTTGCGGCGGTCCGCCTCCGGATCGCTGCACTTCCAGTGCGAGGCGAGAACTTCGGTGTAGCGGGAAGCCCCGAAGGGCAGGGTGCCGGCGAAGAGGACATGGCCGCCGGCGACTACCAGCAGGGTCGTGTTCTCCTCGCCGAGGTCGAGAATCAGGCTCGGGCGGTCCTCGGCCAGCGCTTCGGGATGGAGATGGTAGAGGGCGCTGGCCAGGGCCAGGCCGTTCATGCCCAGTTCCACCACCTCGAGCCCCTCGCGGGCGAGCATCCGCATCCGGTCGTCGATCACCGACTGGCGGCAGACCCCGATGAGGACGGGATTCTGGCGGCCGAACTTCGGCTCCATGACGTGGAAATCGCTCGAGAAGGCGTCGTCGGAAAGGCCGGCGAGCTGCATGGTCTCGAAGGAAACCATGCCGGTTAGTTCCTCGCCTTTGACCCCCGGCGGGAAGTCGCTGACCTGGGTGGTGGCCAGGTACTGGGGGATGCCGACGGTGAAGGGGTGTCCCTTCAGCCCGTTCTCGTCGAGCCAGGAGACCAGGCCCCGGCACAACTCGGCTTCGTCGAGCAGACCTTCCTGCTGGACATCCAGCAGGGCCATGCGGTCGATGGCGAGTGCATCCTTGCCCTGGCGGACAAGCCGGACGGCCTTGACGGCTCCGTGCCCGATGTCGAGTCCGACTGCTTCAATGGTCTTGAAAAGTGCCATGCGTCGTCGGTTCCTAGTCCACCACCTGGACGAAATTGCCGTTTTCGTCGATCACCCGGGCGGTGACGAAGATGAGCAGGTGCTGGGGCACGTCTTTCTCGTTGGTGTGGCGGAAGAAGAACCCGATCAGGGGGATGTCGCCCAGGACGGGAACCTTGGTGACGGTCTTCTGGACGGTGGAGGTGACGAGCCCGCCCAGAGCCACGGTTTCGCCGCTGCGCACGGAGACGGCTGTCTGGAGGGAGCTTTCGCTGGTCTCGGGGAGTTCCACCTTGCCCGCCGTGTCTTCCGAATTTGAATCGGTGCCCGAATTGTTGCTGGTGGTCGAGGTGCTGCCCGCCACGACATTGAAGGATCGCCAGCGGGACAGCTCGATGATTTCGGGCATCAGCCCGAGCAGGACGGTTTTACCGTCGTTGCCCACGTTGACCTTGACATCGAGGGTCACGCCGGTTTCGAGTTCCTCAGGGTCGCCGGTGAAGGCGGTCTGGGCGGGAAAAACGGTGGCGCTGGAGGGGGCGGTGTCCGAGATGGTGATGTTGCCCGCCACGGTTTCCAGTTCGCTGTAGTACAGGGTCTTGTTGCCGCGGCGGATTCTGGCCGAACGGTTGTTGAGCACCGTGATGCGGGGGGCGCTGAGGTTTTTGGCGGAACCCCGTTTCTCCAAGGCGGAGACGACCAGATTGAAGGCGCGGTTGCCGAGAACCCCGCTCAGTTCCATGTGGCCCACGCCGGCCTCGTTGTCCGTCGGCAGGGCACCAAGGCTGGAAAGGAGGCTGGTGGCCTGGAGCTGGGTGGTGGCCTGCTCGGGGGTGAGGGGGGTGACGCGGGTGGTGCTGATTTCGCTGCCGACGTCGCGCAGGTCATCCTGGCTGATGGTGATGAAACGGGCCTCGATGAGCACCTGGTAGGGGGGCTTGTCGAAGGTCCTGACGAGTTCCTCGACGAGACGGAGGTTCTCGCGGGTGTCGCGGACAATGAGGACGTTGCGGGTCTTGAAGGTCCGGAAGCCCGCGCCGTCGGGACTGTCGGCAAGGAAGGCGTCGAGGGCGTCCTCGAGTTCGGTGTCCTCGTTGCCGTCGAGGCTGGGGATGAAACCCTGGCGGAGGTGGAAGATGCGGGTTTCGAGCTTGGGGCCGGCCCCGGGGGGTTCGGTGCTCTGGGTGACCCAGACGATGTTGTCGCCGAGATGGAAGGCGATGCCCATGTTGCGGGCGATGTAGCTGAGGACTTCCTTGAGGGGGACGTTGCGGACGTTGATGGTGAGGGCGTTGGCGGCTTCGAGGGCGTCGTCGGCGATGATGTTCAGGCCGTCCACCTGGCTGAGCACCTGGACCAGTTCCTTGACGCCCGCGTTCTCCAGTTGGATCGAGACCCGCTTGTTGATCAGGTCCTCCATGGTGCCGACCGGCATTTCGAGGGGGCTGAGGTTGGGGGAGATGACGACGGTGTTGCCGTAGGTGGAGGGCAGGATGAGCCGCTGGCCCACTTCGGCCAGCGCCCGGTTGGCGGAGGCTTCCTGGCCGAGGGCGATGGTGGCGCGGTCGCGGGCGGTTTTGAGTTCGAGCTTGAGGGCGGCGACTTCCTCGGGGATGGCCCCGCCGCCCTCGATGGCGTCGAGCAGGGCTTCGGCGGTGGCGAATTCGCCGCGCTTGATGAGGCTGCGGATTTCCGGGACATGCTTGCGGGCGGCCAGGGCGGGATGCTGGATGCGGCGGAGGTTGATCAGTTCGCGGACTTCCCGGATTTCCTCCTTGCCGGGGCCGTCGGCGTCGAGGGTTTCGAGGATGGCCTCGGCCTCGTCGTACTGGTCCTTGAAGGCGAGGCGGCGGGCGACGGCCACCTGGCGGAGGGTGGCGCCGGAGAGGCCGCGCTCGCGCCCGGCGGCGATCTTGGCTTTGAGTTCGGCCACTTCCGCCGGGTAGATGGCGCCGCCGGCGAGGGGGGCGAGGGTGGCGTCGGCCTCCTCGAAACGCCCGGCGGCGATCTGCCGCCGCACCGTGTCCAGCCGTTCGCGCGCCAGTTTCACCTCGCCGGCCTCGGTGGCGGCCGCCCGGTCCTTGCCCGGCTCGGGGGCGGTGCCGACGAGGGAGGTGCATGAACTCAGGAAGGGCAGCGCGGCGAGCATGGCGAAACGGAGAAGTTTCATGGCTGGGATGGGCTCCACATTTCCTCTTCGGCAAACCTGGCTGGCACCGCCGGTCTGAAACTCGGCGGCACCACGTCGAGAACTACGTCAAACCTACTGCGTTTTGTCCCAAGCTCAACTGCCTATGGACTCCACTGGCCCAGTTCCCATTTCCTTCGGGAGTACAGGAAATTCCCGGCATAGGCGATGTTGAGGACAGGCGCCCGCTCGTCGCCGGCGGCACTCCCCTTTTTGCGGATGTGGAAGAAGCAGCGGACCATCGGGAACATCGTTTCGTCGTAGGCGGTTTTGTCTTGCTCTTTGCTGCCGCCGTACTTCAGTTGCGCGAACTTGAGTTCGGCCCAGGTGTAGGGGTCGGTCGGGTGAGTGCCGGCGGGCATGTACTGGGTATCGAGTCCCCAGGTGCAACGGGCGTCGGAGAACTCGTAGAAATAGCTGACGCCCAAGTTGCCGCCGAGGTTGACGGGGTCGACGTTGATGCCCGTGTTGCCGGGCCGGTCGTAGGCGGTCGTGAACTGGTTGTTGTCCTCGGGGTGGGGGTCCCAGTTGTTCAGGGCGGTGCCTTTTTTGTTGGAGTCGGAATGGCACTGGAGAACCTGCCGGGTGCCAAGGTAGTCGGGGACCAGGCGGGAAAGCCAAGGTGGCATGCGCTCGTTGAAGCTGTCGCGGTAGATGATGATGGCCTTGCCGACCTGGGAGAGGTTGTTCATGCAGTGGGTCTCGCGGGCCTTGTCGCGGGCGCGGGCCAGAGCGGGGAGGAGCATGCCGGAGAGGATGGCGATGATGGCGATCACCACCAGCAGCTCGATGAGGGTGAAGCGGGATCTGCGTTGGCGGGAGACGATGAGGTTTGGATAGGTCATGGCCGCTGCCTGGGGCTGGTGGTGAATCTGTCGGGGTGGCTTGCCTGCCGACTCCGCTTGCTTGACAGGGAAACGCTACAACCTGGCCGGTTATTGACAGGAACGCGGGAGGGTGGTGGTTGATTTGTGAATTATTCCTTGACCGCGCCCGCCGTGAG
>LVAZ01000654.1 GCA_001603055.1 Victivallales bacterium Lenti_02 | reverse complement strand
GACCAGTTCGCTGCCGGCGGGCTGGATTCCGAAGAGGTCGGCCAGGGGCTGCGGACTCCAGGGACGACCATGCTCGTCCTCGATGGCGGGCGGCAGGTCCGCCAGCAACGCGCCACCGGCGGCGTGGAAGGCGCGCACGGCGGCGACCTCGTCCGCCGTCATCGCCTCGGCCATCGCCAGAATCAGCAGCCGATAACCGCCCTTGGCGAAGGTGCCGTCGGTCAGTTGGGCGGAGGACACGAAGTCGTACTGGAAGCCCAGGTCGTTGAGCAGCTCGGCCATGCCGTGGAATTCCTGCTCGACGGTGAACGGCCGGTTGTAGAAGGTGTTGGCGTGGATGGCCAGGGGCGAATAGAAAATGGCGATTCCGTCGTGGGCGCGGGCGCTGCCCAGCAGCAGGCGGTCGAAACCGGTCTTGATCTCGGCGCAGGCCGCCGCAGTGGCCGCGAAGTGAGGCAAGGGCCGCAGATCGGCGGCGAAGCCGACCTCATGGGCCATGTTCGCGTGACCCACCGTGTTGAAGTACCAGGCCGAGTTGAATCCCTGGAACAGGCTGTACCAGGGGAAATAGCGCATGGTGGTCTCGCGCCGCCCGCCGCAACTGAAAGTGTAGGCCCCGTACCAGTAGCTCGCCATGGTCCCCGGATTCCGGAAACTGCGCACCAGATTCCCCCCCGAATGGCGCTCGGGATAGGGGACGAAAAGGTCCAGCTCGCGCAGCATGCTCCACCAGTCGAACCCCCCGAAACTGCTCAGGCTGCCGCTGCCTTCGTGGCCGATGACGCCGCCGGGGTCCAGGCTGCGAATCTCGCGGGCGAGGAGGGCGAAGATATCGGTCCAGCTCTGCTCCATTGCCAGCCGGAAATCGAGCCACGGCGCGGGATTTCCCTGCTGCCGCGCCGCCGCCAGCAGAACCGGCTCGACGGCGGCAAAGTCGGCGAACTCGGTGTGCCAGACAGCATTCAGCGCCGCGATTGTCCCATAGCGTTTCTCCAGCCAGTTCCGGAAATAGGCCACGCTGGCGGGGGCGGTGCAGAATTCGTTGCCGGCGCTGCCGCCGAAGTAGTTCTCGTCCCCGAGGCTGTAGCCGGTGGGATGCAGGGGGAGGAAACCCTGCACCGTGGTCCGGATTTGCCCGACAAGCTGGGCCTGATAGACGGGATCGGTCACGGCGGGCTCGCGCTGGTTGGGTGGCGGGTTTGCATTTCCCGGCGTGCGCAGATCGCCAATGTAGGGCAGCACGGTCAGCCCGGCCCGCACGCTCTCGACGCTGCGCCGCGCCGCCGTCTCGCCCCAGACATGGCTCGGGTAGACCGTGTCGACCCCCGCCACGCGGAAGG